>JAZRJJ010000058.1:0-100944 GCA_045645705.1 Alistipes sp.
GCTATCTACCTCACATCGAAGCTCGCTCCCCACTTGCTCGGTCCTATCGCGGTGGCTGCATACTCATACATGGCCCTTGTGCCCGTTATCCAGCCCCCTATCATGAAGCTCTTGACTACAAAGAAGGAGCGTATGATCGAGATGAAGCAGCTTCGTACAGTGTCACAGCGTGAGAAGATTATCTTCCCTATCGTTATCACTGTTATCATCGCCATCCTCTTGCCCTCTGCAGCACCACTTATCGGCTGCTTGATGTTGGGTAACCTTATGAAGGAGTGCGGTGTTACCGAGCGCTTGTCAAAGACCGTGCAGAACGAGTTGATGAACATCGTTACCATCTTCCTCGGTATCTCTGTAGGTGCTACAGCAACTGCTGATGCCTTCCTTAACTGGAACACTCTCGGCATCCTCACATTGGGTATCGTGGCATTCTCGTTCGGTTCAGCTTCAGGCGTTATCCTCGCCAAGATTATGAACCTCTTTACAAAGGAGAAGATCAATCCACTTATCGGTTCTGCAGGTGTGTCGGCTGTGCCTATGGCAGCGCGCGTATCGCAGACTGTTGGTCAGCAGGCTAACCCCAGCAACTTCCTTTTGATGCACGCTATGGGTCCTAACGTAGCGGGTGTTATCGGTTCGGCAGTTGCGGCGGGTATCTTGCTTGCCTTCCTCCCCTTGTAAATTTCTTGTGATAGCGGCGCATCTGCGGCGCTTCAATCAAAGCCCCGAATGGGACGTACGAAGAGTACTACCCATCCGGGGCTTTTTCATGTCAGCGTCACATCTGCACCACTCTGACAAGAAATTTTACACCTAATTGAGAGGCCAAGCCTAACCCCTTCTGACAAGAAATTCTTTTTTGGGGCGTGTGGGAGAAATAATAAATCTATCTCATATTTTTTGCCATTGACGATACCTGTCAAAAAGTGGTGGTTACTTTGCATCGTGAAACAAAACGATAAACCTAAAACCACAACCACTATGAAGCTCAATTACACCATCGACTGTCGCCACTGTGGCACACATACCGAGTATAGCATCACTCGTCACTACCGCACATTGAGCGATGCCGAGGCTGCGGGCAAGATGCACATCGACACCGAGTGTGCCATGCGCTGCCCAGCGTGCCGCTACCGCCTAAACACCACCGAGGCCGATTTCCGTTCGCAGGTGCACATCACGCGCGAGGCATAGCATTGAGTGTATAGCCTATACTTATAGTTATATAGATAAAAATTAGTGACTATATTTCTCGGTTTCGGAAAAAAATAGTAACTTTGAAAGTAAATAATAGAATAACCAAAACCGAATATAACTATGAGTAAGATAAATATAAAGATAGGTGACCAGATTCCAGAGTTTGCAAGCGTGACACAGGGCGGTGAGAGCTTTACGCTCAACGAGTTGAAGGGCTCGCCCACGGTGCTATACTTCTATCCCAAGGACAACACCTCGGGATGTACGCTCGAGGCAAAGAGCCTGCGCGATGGCAAGGCAGAGCTCCTCGCGCGCGGCTATAAGATTGTCGGCGTAAGCCCCGACTCGGTGAAGTCGCACCAGAACTTCTGCACGAAGCACGAGCTAAACTTCACGCTCCTTGCCGATGTGGACCACTCGCTTTCGGAGGCAGTGGGCGTATGGCAGCTAAAGAAGATGTGTGGCAGAGAGTATATGGGCATCGTGCGCACAACGCTCCTTTTGGATAGCGATGCACGCGTAACGCACATCATCGAGAAGGTCGATACGAAGGACTCTTATGGTCAGATTATCAAGTTGTTGGATAAGTAACGAATGAAATAAAAATATAAGATTATGGCAGAGAAAGTACAGGTTAGTGCTGACAAGTTGAAGGTGTTGTCGGCAGTAATGGATAAGATTGAGAAGGACTTCGGCAAGGGCTCTATCATGCGAATGTCGAGCGAGACTGTGGCAGATGTCCCCGTTATTCCCACAGGCTCTATCACGCTCGATATGGCGTTGGGCGTAGGAGGCTACCCAAAGGGTCGTGTGATTGAGATTTTTGGCCCTGAGTCATCAGGTAAGACAACCCTCGCAATCCACGCTATTGCCGAGGCGCAGAAGGCGGGTGGCATTGCAGCGTTCATCGACGCGGAGCACGCCTTCGACAGCTACTATGCGCAGAAGTTGGGCGTGGATGTGGATAACCTCCTCGTGTCGCAGCCCGATAATGGCGAGCAGGCGTTGGAGATTGCCGACTCGTTGATTCGCTCAAGTGCCATCGACATCATCGTCATCGACTCCGTGGCGGCGCTCACGCCCAAGGCGGAGATTGAGGGCGACATGGGTGACTCGAAGATGGGTCTCCAGGCGCGCCTTATGTCGCAGGCATTGCGTAAGCTCACCGCCTCAATCTCGAAGACAAAGACCGTTTGTATCTTCATCAACCAGCTCCGCGACAAGATTGGCGTGGTATATGGTAATCCAGAGACTACAACGGGTGGTAATGCGCTTAAGTTCTACGCCAGCGTGCGTATCGACATCCGCCGTGCTTCGGTTATCAAGGATGGCGAGGAGCAGCTCGGCACACGCACCAAGGTTAAGGTGGTGAAGAACAAGGTGGCACCTCCATTCAAAAAGGCTGAGTTCGACATCATGTTCGGCGAGGGTATCTCAAAGATGGGCGAGATTATCGACCTCGGCGTTGACTATGAGATTATCAAGAAGTCAGGCTCGTGGTTCTCATATGGCGACAAGAAGATTGGCCAGGGCCGCGACTCTGTGAAGGAGGCTCTCAAGAACGACCCCCAGCTTATGGAGGAGATTGAGATGCGTGTTCGCGAGGCTATGAGCGAGGCATCACGCCGATAGAGCTGCAACGATAAATAGTAAAACATAACCCAAACACGGCTACCAGTGGGGTAGTCGTGCTTTGGCATATATATAAAACAGCGAGGTATGAAGTATACACCCGAGGATGAAATACTCATTGAGGAGAAGTGGCAGGAGCTGCAGGATGAGTGCCGCAAGGCGAAGGTGTGCAAGAGAGAGGACGATTGGCAGTTTGTCAAGCGCGCCTTTCTGTTGGCCAAGGAGGCGCATAAGGGTGTGCGCCGCCGCTCGGGTGAGCCATACATCATCCACCCCATTGAGGTGGCTATAATCTGCGTCCGCGAGATTGGCCTCGGCAAGAAGTCGGTTGTCGCGGCACTGCTGCACGATGTGGTAGAGGATACGGAGTACACCGTAGAGGATATATCGCGCATCTTCACGCCCAAAATCGCCTCGATGGTCGATGGTCTGACGAAGATGGCGGGTGTCTACAAGAACGACACCACGGAGCAGGCGGAGTACTTCCGCAAGGTGCTGCTCACGCTCTCGGACGATGTACGCGTCATCATCATCAAGATTGCCGACCGCCTGCACAACATGCGTACGCTGGGCGCCATGCCCCGCAACAAGCAGATAAAGATTACGAGCGAGACAATCTACCTCTTCGTGCCCCTGGCATACCGTCTCGGCCTCCACGCCATAAAGAGCGAGCTGGAGGACCTCTGCATGAAGTATCGCTTTCCGGAGGAGTATGAGGAGATACGCCGCAAGATTGACGCCACGAAGAGCGAGCGCGAGGAGTATATCGAGCGCTTCATAAGGCCCATACGCGAGGTGTTGGACCGCAATAAGTTCCAATACGAGATATCGGCGCGCGTCAAGAGTATCTACTCCATCTGGAACAAGATGCGCCGCAAGGAGATACCCTTCGAGGAGGTCTACGACCTCTTCGCCATACGCATCGTCTTCAAGGCGCTGCCCTTCCCCTCCGAAAAGACGCAGTGCTGGCAGGTATATTCGTGTGTCACAGATATATACACGCCCAAGCCCGACCGCTTGCGCGACTGGATAAGCATACCCAAGTCCAACGGCTACGAGGCCTTGCACTCTACGGTGATGGGTCCCGAGGGTACATGGGTAGAGGTGCAGGTGCGCACGGAGCGCATGGATGACATCGCGGAGCGTGGTTTCGCGGCACACTGGAAGTATAAGCACGCCTCGATAACGCAGGAGGAGGATGGCCTCGACCGCTGGCTAAAGAAGGTGCGCGATGCGCTGAACAGTCCCTCGGAGAATGCCCTCGAGTTCCTCGACAACTTCAAACTCTCGTTGTATAAGAGCGACATCGTGGTCTTCACGCCCAAGGGTGAGCCACAGTCATTGCCCTATGGAGCTTCGGTCTTGGACTTCGCCTACGAGATACACACCAAGATTGGCGACCACGCCATTGGTGCGAAGATAAACCATAAAATAATGCCCGTCACGGCGCTCATTAATAGTGGCGACCAGATTGAGGTCATCACTGCGGAGAACGCCCACCCCAAGGCCGAGTGGCTCGATGCCGTTATCACAAGCAAGGCGCGTCAGGCTATTCAGGACTACCTCAAACGCGAGCGCGAGGATAATATAGACTACGGCATGGAGCTCCTGCGCGCACGCCTCGAGGAGTATAATGTGACGCTCAGCGGCCGTGTATTGCGCAAGTTGATGCCTGCGTACGAGTGCCGAAATAAGGATGAGTTGTACAGCAAGATTGGCGCGGGAATCATCAGCCTCGACAACCTTGATAAGTTGCTTCGAGAGAACTCACCGCGCAAAATCTTGAAGTTCTGGAAGCTCCTTTTGCCAGGCTCGGAGGGCGAGGCGCAGGGTGACGATATGGAAGAGCTGGACTTTGATGACGACGGCACCACGCTGGATGATACCGTTCAGGAGGAGGGTAGAGGCGATGCTCCAGAGTTTATCATGGCGGAGTGTTGCGAGCCCATCCCTGGCGACAATGTCGTGGGCTATCGCGACCCAAAATCGGGTGTTATCGTTGTGCACAAATCGACATGTGATACGCTTATTCGCCTTGCTGCGCAGTCGGGCGATAACATCGTGAAGGAGGAGATTAAGTGGTCGCAGCAGAAGGCGGTGTCGTATCTCGCCTCTGTTGAGCTGAGTGGCGTTGACCGTCCTGGCGTGCTTCTGGATTTGACGCGAATTATCACAGCCGACTTTAGCATAAATATGCGTGCTATAAACATCCACTCGCACGATGGCATCTTCGAGGGAACGATAAGTTTGTATGTCAAGGATATCGTGAGCCTCAATGCGCTATTGGATAACATCCGCCAGATAAAGGGCGTCGATAGGGTAAAGCGCCTGCTTAATACTTGATGTTGTCGCGCACCTGCTGAGGTAGTGTCACTCTTGCTTGTTGGCACACCTGTTGGCTCGTCGTCGCTCCTCTTTCATGTTTCAAGCTCTTGCAAGCTCCTGAAGAAATAGGGGAGTCTGGCTACGAAAATATAGTAATAGAAAAATAAAACAATTTTATCCTAAATTTCATACTTAAATATGGCGACAATTTTTTCACGAATTGTAGCGGGCGAAATCCCCAGTTACAAGGTTGCCGAGAACGAGCGCTTCTATGCGTTCCTCGACATCGCTCCCCTGGCAAAGGGTCACACTTTGGTTATTCCCAAGCGCGAGGTTGACTATTTCTACGACCTCGAGGATGATGAGTTGGCTGAGATGATCGTATTCGCGAAACAGATTGCGAAGAAAATTCAGGCAACTACACAATGTAAAAAGGTTGCAACGGTGGTTTTGGGCCTCGAAGTACCCCATGCACACATCCATTTGGTGCCTATGAACACCGAAAAAGATGTTGATTTTGGTGCAAAGAAGCTCGAGTTATCAACAGAAGAGTTCCTCGAAATCGCAAAGTCATTGCAGTAAAAAGTGATTGTTAACAACTTGTAAGTTGTTGATAGTGAATAGGGTATTATGTTATTAACATAGTACCCTATATTTTAATTTAACATAATCTAATCGAGTAATCAACACTCCCTGTTTTTCGCACTTATTTCGCACTTTACCATTGTAAATTTGTCAAACCTTTACAAATGTAATTACAAATGTAAATCGATTACATCTGTATGATTACTATTATATTTACAAAAGTAATCAATAACAAGAGTGTTAATAACTCAATATTATTACACTTGTCAAGTTTTATTGAACCTCGTTGAACTACTCATTTCGCACTATTTTACGGTTGTTAAAATAATTGATATTAATTTCTAACTACCTAAAAGTGAGTGGTTACGAAAATTTATCTAAAATCAATTGTATTGAAATGCGCCTGAAAAGCGATGTTGGTGTTATAATGGCGTTGAAATTGTGTTAATGGCGTGTAAGATGCGTTATTATAGGTAGTTACGCGTATTACCTTAAAATTCTTGTAGGTGGTTTGAATTAACGGTATTTACATAATTTCGTAATTTACAAATGTGAAAGTTATTAACACTTTGTGTTTCTTTACTTTTGTAAGGAAAATTTGCTTTACAAAAATAATTTTTATACCTTTGTAAAAATTACAGATTATGAAGGAAAAATTGGAGTTTTTGCTAAAAAATAAGGGGCTCACAGCAACATCACTCGCTCGCCTACTCGAAATACAGCCATCTGGATTGTCGCATATTCTGTCGGGAAGGAACAAGCCGAGCTTCGATTTGGTGGTCAAAATCCTCAAGGCGTTCCCCGATATTAACCCTGACTGGTTATTGCTCGACAGTTCGGAAATCTTCCGTGGTGATGTGTCGTCCACCACTACTCCCCAGAGGGAGTTTGTCAATGTTGCCCCTGCTGCTCCATCGCTACCATTCGATGAGTCTAAAAATAACGAATCCTCGGAGCCTGAAAAAATCGAGGAAAATGATTTTGCTCCCATTTTTTCAACTCCAAAAAGTGCGGGTAAAAAGGTGTCGCGTGTGATAGTTCTCTATGCCGATCGTACGTTCGAGAGCTTTACGGAGTTTTAGGCTTTTGCCCTCTGCGGCAAGTGAACTCCACTACCATATTATATAATGTAACAAAGGTGCAGTCATTAGCGGACTGCACCTTTTACTTTTTCTTGTGTTGTCGTGCGGGGCGTGGTGTCGTTGGATTTTGTGTTGCGCCTGTCTCCTTCGTATGGTTGCGGGTGTCTCTATCCACACGATGGGGTTATTCATTAAGGTGGAAAAATATGCAGTAAAGGTGCATAGATATGGCGGTGTTTTGCGAAGGAATTTCCGCAATGTGGAAGATGTGGGGAGTGTTGAATTGAGATAAGCGAGCTATTTTTGCTCACGGAGGCGAGTTTCGGGGAGGGGGCGCAACTGGGTGGCGGGGTGCGCTACTTCTTGCTCTCGGGGGCGAGGTGCTATTTGCTCTCGGTGGCGGGTTGCTATTTGCTCTCCTCGGCGAGTTTCTGGAGCTCGCGCATGCGGTCGCGGTGCTTTGCGGCGGATACGAAGTCGAGTGATTTCGCCGCATCCTCCATGGCCTTGCGGGCCTCCTCTATGAGGGTCTCTATCGTGCCCTGTAGTGCGTTTGTGGTGGGCGTTGTGGTGTAGGCCTCCATCGGCTCGGCAACGCCATTAGAAGAGATGTGAGGTGTGTTGGCGACGATGCCATTAGAGGCGTTGGCTGCGTTGGCTGCGATGCCATTAACACCATATGAGGCGATGCTGTTAACACCGTTAGTGGAGATGTCGGCGGCGTTGTAGAGCGTAGTGAGGGTGGTATCCTCGCCCGTGGTGCGCTCCGAAAGTAGGGCACTGCCAGTGCCGCTCTTCTTGGCGCGGCGGGGTAGCACGCTATGCTCGAGGTTGTAGGCTATCTGCTTGGCGCGGCGGCGGTTGCTCTCGATGATGGAGGTGCGCAGTGTGCCCGTGAGGCGGTCGCCGTAGAGGTTGACCTGTCCGTTGGTGTGGCGGGCGGCACGGCCTGCAATCTGCGTGATGGCTCTTACGTTGCGCAGGAAGCCCTCCTTGTCGGCATCAATAATCGCAACAAGGCTCACTTCGGGGAGGTCGATGCCCTCGCGAAGGAGGTTGACACCCACGATAACATCAATCCTATCCTCGCGCATATCCTCGAGGATTTGGATGCGGTTAAGGGTCTCGATGTCGGAGTGGATGTAGCGGGTGCGGATGCCTATGCGGTCGAGGTAGCCCGACATGTCCTCTGCCGAGCGCTTCGAGATGGTCGTCACGATGACCTTCTCGCCACGGTGTACAACGCGGTTGATATCATCCAAAAGGTCGTCTATTTGGTGCTCCGAGGGGCGTAGGCGCAGTGGGGGGTCGACGATGTGTGTGGGGCGGATAAGTTGCTCCACAATCTCGCCCTCGCTGTCGGCAATTTCGTAGTCGGCGGGGGTGGCACTGACATATATAGACTGTGGCACAAGGCGCTCGAACTCCTCGAACTTCAAGGGGCGGTTGTCCAGCGCGGCGGGGAGGCGGAAGCCATACTCGACAAGATTTTCCTTACGCGAGCGGTCGCCACCAAACATACCGCGCACCTGTGGCACGGTGACATGGCTCTCGTCGATGACGGTGATGAAGTCCTTGGGGAAGTAGTCGATAAGGCAGAAGGGACGCGAGCCAGGGGCACGGCCATCCATATAGCGCGAATAGTTCTCGATGCCCGAGCAGTAGCCGAGCTCGTTAATCATCTCGATGTCGTACTCCACGCGTTGCTTAATGCGCTGAGCCTCAAGCTCTCGGCCCTCGCGCTCGAAGAAGGCGACTTGCTTCGTGAGGTCCTCGCGTATCTCCTCCACTACACGGTTAATGCTCTCGCGTGTGGTGACAAAGAGGTTCGAGGGGTAGATGGTGACGCTGTCGAGCGATGAGAGTTTCTGACCCGTCTCGGGGTCGATGCTGTAGATGGCCTCAATCTCGCGGTCGAAGAACATGATGCGGAAGCACTGGTTGCCGAACTCGCCAAACGACGCCATGATGTCTATGGTCTCGCCCGTGACGCGGAAGGTGGAGGGCTGCAATGTAAGCTCCGTGCGTGTGTAGAGTGCGTCTACAAGTCTGATAAGCAGGTCGTTGCGGTTGTGCCTGTCGCCAACCTTGAGTTCGATGGCGGCGGCATGGAAGGCCTCGGGGTTACCGCAACCATAGATGCACGAGACGCTCGATACCACGATTACATCCCTGCGGCCCGAGAGCAGTGTGGCCACGGTCTTGAGGCGCATCTGCTCAATCTCGTCGTTGATGGCGAGGTCCTTTTCGATGTATGTGTCCGTAGAGGGGATGTAGGCCTCGGGCTGGAAGTAGTCGTAGTAGGAGACGAAGTACTCTACGGCATTCTCGGGGAAGAAGTTCTTGAACTCCTGATAGAGCTGTGCCGCGAGGGTCTTGTTGTGGCTGATGACAAGTGTGGGGCGGTTGAGTCGCTCGATGACATTGGCTACGGTGAAGGTCTTGCCCGAACCGGTCACACCGAGGAGGGTGGTGCCACGACTGCCCTCCTTGGCTATCGACTGCACCATCTTCTCTATCGCCTCGGGCTGGTCTCCCGTGGGCGCGTATCCTGCGACTAATCTAAAATCCATGCTCGTGAGTGGGGTGTTGCGTTATTCCTTCGTGATAAGCGAGCGGATGTTCTCAATAAGCATGCCCACAGCAACAGAGTTAAAACCACCCTCGGGGATGATGACATCGGCGTGTTTTTTTGACGGCTCAACGAACTCCTCGTGCATGGGCTTGACGGTCGTGGTGTACTGCTCGATGACCGACTGCATGGTACGTCCTCTCTCGCACACATCGCGCAGGATGCGGCGGGCAAGGCGTAGGTCGGCGTCCGTATCCACGAAGACCTTGATGTCCATCAAGTCGCGCAACTCCTTATGCTCAAAGATGAGGATGCCGTCGACGATGATTACGCGCGAGGGCTTCACTAAGACGCGCTCCGAGGTGCGGTTGTGGTCCACGAAGGAGTAGACGGGGTGCTCGATGGGTACGTTGGACTTGAGCGTGCGGATGTGCTCCACAAGCATGTCGGTGTCGAAGGCTGCGGGATGGTCGTAGTTGAGTTTCGTGCGCTCCTCGAAGGTGAGTTCGGGGTGTGCCTTATAGTAGTAGTCGTGGCAGAGTGTCGCTACATCGTCGTTGCGGAATGCCTCCTGCAGGCGCTTTACGAGGGTCGACTTGCCAGAGCCTGTGCCACCAGCAACACCAATAACTGTAACTTTCATGGTTTTTCTATATTATAAAGGGGCTGCACAAAAGCGCAACCCCTTCCGTAGACAATTTCTTTAGGCATCAATATTCGCGTAGTGCGCATTCTTCTCGATAAACTCACGACGTGGGGGCACCTCGTCGCCCATGAGCATTGAGAAGATGTGGTCGGCCTCTGCGGCATTCTCCACCGTAACCTGACGCAAGATGCGGGTCTCGGGATTCATGGTGGTGTCCCACAACTGCTGTGCGTTCATCTCACCAAGACCTTTGTATCGCTGGATGTGAGTGCCCTTTGTGCCAAACTCCGCGGTAATCTCGTCACGCTCCTTGTCTGTCCAGCAGTAACGCTCCTGCTTGCCACTCTTGACGAGGTAGAGGGGAGGTGTTGCGATGTAGATGTGGCCATTCTCGATGAGCGCCTTCATCTTGCGGAAGAAGAAGGTGAGCATGAGGGTTGCGATGTGCGAGCCATCGACATCGGCATCGGTCATGATGATAATCTTGTCGTAGCGCAACTTCTCGAGGTTCAAGGCTTTGCTGTCCTCCGCAGTACCGATAGATACGCCAAGCGCGGTAAACATATTCTTGATCTCCTCGTTCTCCCACATGCGGTGCTCCTGTGCCTTCTCCACGTTCAAAATCTTACCACGCAAGGGCATGATAGCCTGGAAGTTGCGGTCGCGGCCCTGCTTTGCAGTACCACCCGCAGAGTCACCCTCGACGAAGAAAATCTCGGCGATAGAGCGGTCGCGGCTTGTGCAGTCTGCCAACTTACCTGGTAGGCCCGCACCCGACAATACGGTCTTGCGCTGAACAGCCTCGCGAGCATTACGCGCAGCGTGGCGTGCCTGGGCAGCGAGGATGACCTTCTGAACGATGGCCTTGGCATCCTTGGGGTTCTCCTCGAGGTAGTTGCTCAACGCCGCAGACATCGCGCGGTTCACAGCACCCGCAACATCGTCGTTACCGAGTTTTGTCTTTGTCTGACCCTCGAACTGAGGCTCTGCAACCTTAACCGAAACAACGGCCGTGAGACCCTCGCGGAAGTCGTCACCATTGATGTCGAACTTCAACTTCGCGAGCATGCCACTCTCCTCGGCATACTTCTTAAGCGTACGCGTGAGCGCCGAGCGGAAGCCCGTAAGGTGGGTACCACCCTCGATGGTGTTGATGTTGTTAACATAAGAGTGTACATTCTCCGAGTACGAATCGTTGTACTGCATAGCCACCTCCACGGGAACGCCGCCCTCCTCGGTGTCGAGGTAGATGATGTTCTCGATAATGCGCTGGCCGCGGGTAGCGTCGAGGTACTCGACAAACTCCGAGAGACCATGCTCCGAGTAGAAGTGGTCCGAGAGCGAGTTGCCCTCCTCATCCTTCACGCGGTGGTCGGTGAGTGTGAGGTGGATACCCTTATTAAGGAATGCCAACTCACGGAGACGGTTTGCGAGGATGGCATATTTGTACTCTTGAGTAAGCGAGAAAATCTCGGCATCGGGCTTGAAGGTGATTGTAGTACCGCGGTCCTCGCAGTCGCCAACAATCTCAACCTTCGATGTGGGAGCACCCTTCGAGTAGGTCTGCTTGTAGATTTTGCCGCCACGGTGAATCTCTGCGATAAGGAGCGTAGAGAGCGCATTCACGCACGATACACCCACGCCGTGGAGACCACCCGAAACCTTGTAACTGCCCTTGTCGAACTTACCTCCCGCGTGGAGCACGGTGAGTACAACCTCGAGGGCCGATTTGCCCTCCTTCTCGTGCCAGTCGGTGGGGATACCACGACCGTTGTCGCGTACCGAGATAGAGTTGTCCTCGTTGATAGTCACATAGATGTCGGTGCAGTAGCCAGCCAACGCCTCGTCGATAGAGTTGTCCACAACCTCATAAACAAGGTGGTGGAGACCCTTCTCGCCAATATCGCCGATGTACATCGCGGGGCGCTTACGCACAGCCTCCAAACCCTCGAGGACTTGGATATTCGACGCTGAATACTCCTCCTCGTGTTTCATTACTTTTTCCTGTTCGGTGCTCATATGATATTCTTTGTTTATATTTTCAATATAAAGGTCACTCGCATAAAACGCACAAAGATAGGAATAAAAAATGGAATTGCAAAATAAATTTAGTGTGAGAATTTTTTTCGTTATGGATAAATAGTTGAAAATTGGAGTATATGGCTACTAAATTTTTGGGCGTAATTTGGTGGCTTGAAGGGTGGAAAAATGGCTTGGTGAGAGGCTGGTTGTTTGAGAAAATTTTCAGTTTTTGAAACCATCTCGCAGCAATGCTCTTGCTTTTTATATCTTCGAGTATTTGATATTTCACTTTTTTTGCTTATATTTGCGAGAATTTATCGCGTGCGTGCGTTATAAGTATGTACGCATACGTGCGCAATAAACACCAAAACCGAAGTGTAAATAATTGTAAAACAACTGAATAAAAAACTATGGAAAACTTGCAGAAACTAATTGACACGATAGTTGAGGCCATCGACGATAAGAAGGGTAAGGGCATCGTTTCGCTCGATTTGTCAGGATTTGACGGTGCTATTTGCTCGCATTTTGTGGTCTGCCACGCCGATTCTACAACCCAGGTGGATGCCATCTCGGGCGGTATCGAGGACAAGGTATTCGAGGTTATGGGCGAGTGGCCCATGCGCGTGGAGGGCCGTCAGAACGCCTTCTGGGTGGCCATGGACTACAACGATGTCATCGTGCACATCTTCCAGACCGATATGCGTGAGTACTACCGCTTGGAGGAGTTGTGGGCAGATGCGCCCATGAAGCGCTATGAGTTTGGTGACTAATGGGTTACGGATAGAGTGTGTAATAAGAAAAGTGTGTATTAGAGAAAATGGCGCAAATAAATAATCGCCCCACCCCAAGGCCACGCTTCAACTTCATGTGGTTTTGGGCGGTGGTGGCTATAGGCATTGTTGCCTATGCGTTTTTTAGCGAGCCGAGCAGCGCTCCCGTCAGGGGTGACTGGCAGATGGTCAAGGAGCTTGTCGAGGGTGGCTCGGTCAAGCGCATCGAGGTCATGGACCACGAGAAGATGAGTGTCTATCTGCACAAGGAGCACGCCGACTCGTTGGTCAATGAGGACCCTTTCAAGACGATGCCCCGCTCGGGTGCACAGATTGTCTTCACGTCGCATGGCGATGCCAAGCTCTTTAGCGAGGAGTTGGCGGCAGCCGAGGCAGTGGCCATGGAGCAAAACCCTGAGCATGAGGCCGTTAAGGTTGTGTGGAAGCGCACCGAGAAGGGTCTTTGGGACCACATCTTGGGCTTCATGCCATGGTTGATTATGCTCTTCATCTTCTTCTTCATCTTCCGCTCGATTACTCGTGGCGCGGGAGGTGGCGCAGGTGGTGGCATCATGAATGTGGGCAAGGCGCGTGCGCAGATGTCCGACAAGAATAACAAGGAGCGCGTGACGTTCAAGGATGTCGCGGGCTTGGAGGAGGCGAAGATTGAGATTATGGAGATTGTCGACTTCCTCAAGAACGCCAACAAATACAAGGAGTTGGGCGCAAAGATTCCCCGCGGAGCACTTCTCGCGGGCCCTCCAGGAACGGGTAAGACCCTTTTGGCGAAGGCCGTTGCGGGCGAGGCAAATGTCCCCTTCCTCTCGATTTCGGGCTCGGACTTCGTTGAGATGTTCGTGGGTGTGGGTGCTTCGCGTGTGCGCGATTTGTTCGACCAGGCGAAGAAGGTCGCCCCATGTATCGTCTTTATTGACGAGATTGACGCCATCGGCCGTGCGCGAGGCAAGAACTCGGGCTTTTCGGGTAACGACGAGAGGGAGAACACTCTAAATCAGTTGCTTACGGAGATGGATGGCTTCCAGACAAACGCTGGCGTTATCGTCTTGGCGGCTACCAACCGCGTCGACATCTTGGATAAGGCGCTTATGCGTGCTGGTCGCTTCGACCGCCAGATTGAGGTGGGCTTGCCCGATGTCAAGGAGCGCAAGGAGATATTCGAGGTGCACCTCAAAAAGCTGAAGCTCGACCAGAAGTTGGACCGCGATTTCTTGGCAAAGCAGACCCCAGGTTTCGCTGGCGCGGACATCGCAAATGTGTGTAACGAGGCGGCGCTCATCGCTGCGCGTCACAACCACAAATATGTCATGCAGGAGGACTTCCTCGCCGCTATCGACCGCATCGTGGGCGGCTTGGAGCGCAGAAATATGCCTATGACTGCCGAGGAGCGCCGCTCTACGGCAATACATGAGGTGGGCCACGCTACGGTTATGTGGCGCTTGCAGAACTGCGACCCCGTCTTGAAGGTTACCATCATCCCTCGTGGCCGCTCGTTAGGTGCAACGTGGTACCTGCCCGAGGAGCGCGTAAACCACAATGTCGAGCACTTCATGCACAAGATGGCGGGCTTGCTTGGTGGTCGCATCGCGGAGCAGGAACTCATGGGTGTAACCTCTACGGGTGCTATCAGCGACCTCGAGCGCACATCGAAGACCGCCTACGCCATGGTTGCCTACTACGGCATGAGCCCCAAGGTGGGTAACATCAGCTACTATGACGCTACGGGCAGCCGCGACACCTTCACCAAGCCCTTCTCGGAGCAGACCGCGCAGATGATTGACGAGGAGGTGCGCCGCATTGTTGACGAGGTTGTTGCCATGACACGCGAGATTATCCTTGCGGAGCGCGAGAACATCGAGCGCATTGCGGATGTGTTGCTCGAGAAGGAGACAATCTTCTCGGAGGAGATCGAGGCGGTGTTGGGTAAGAGCGCACAGCAGATTGCCAAGGAGGCCCTCGAGGCAAAGAACGCTGCCGAGGCGGAGGCTACTGCGGAGACTACTGCGGAGGCTACTTCGGAGCAGAACACTGAAATTAAGTATGTAATTGAGCCTACGGCCGAGGATAAGGCCGCGAAGGCGGAGTAAACGATAGAAGCGTATGAGTGACAAGATGCGAAATCTCATTGTGCGCACCATAAGTGGTGTGGTATTGTTGGGCATTGTGCTTGGTGCTGCCTATGGCGGCAAGTATGCCTACGCCTGTTTCCTGCTGTTTATTCTTGTAGTCGGCATGCGGGAGTTCTTCAACATTGCTGCGGCTACGGGTGCCAAGCCCCACCGCACACTCGGTCTTGCTGCGGGTATCGTATTCTTTGTCACCTGTTTCTGCATCTATGAAGGCTACGTTGAGCATATGTCCAACTCCGCGAGTGTGGATATGCTCATTGCAGGTGTGCTCTACTTCACGGTGCTCATACCCTTGTGCTTCGTAGTGGAACTCTTCCACGACTCGGAGACGCCATTGCGCAATGTTGCGACTACGATTATGGGCATCTTCTATGTGGCATACCCCATGTCGCTCATGCTCTTTGTCCCCGTTCTCATCACTGGCGAGTGGAGCCCCGAGGCCTTCCTCTTCTACCTATTTATAGTATGGGGCAACGATGTCTTTGCCTACCTTGTGGGCATCACCCTCGGCAAGCATAAGATGGCACCACGCATCTCTCCGAAGAAGTCGTGGGAGGGCTTTGCTGGTGGCGTCGTGGGCGCTATGGCTATGGGTGCTCTTGGCTCCTATGTCGTGGGTGGTCACCTCGGTATGTGGCTCGGCTTGGCCGTTGTTGTTGCCATTACGAGTGTCTTTGGCGACTTTGTGGAGTCGATGTTCAAGCGTGAGGCGGGTGTTAAGGACTCGGGCAAGATTATCCCTGGCCACGGCGGCATCCTCGATAGGTTCGATGCGCTGCTCATATCATCGCCCTTTGCCTTTGCCTACCTCGTGGGAGCATCTATCCTTATTGAAATGTAAACTAACTAACCTAAAATACCATAATATGAAGATTAATAAGGAGGGTTATATCATTATATCTGTTACGGGCGCCATATGTGTTGCCTTGTGGCTGTTGGCGTTCTTCTTCATCAAGCCCATGGTTGATATATATCTATGGATATTCGGCGCGCTGCTTGTGATTTTCTGGCTCTTTGTCATGGCCTTCTTCCGTCAGCCCCGCCGTGTGCAGATTCACGACGATGAACTCATCTTCTCGCCCTGCGATGGCCGTGTGGTTGTAACGGAGGTCGTTACCGATGATGAGTACCTCACTGGCGAGATGCTTCAGGTCTCTATCTTTATGTCGGTTACGAATGTGCACATGAACTGGTTGCCCGTGGGTGGCGAGGTGGAGTACACCAAGCACCACCATGGTCGCTTCCTCGTGGCATGGCATCCCAAGTCATCTACCGAGAATGAGCGTACTACGACTGTTGTTCGCCTCAAGGATGGCCGTAAGGTGCTTATGCGCCAGATTGCAGGCTTCGTGGCCCGCCGCATCGTCAACTACATGAAGCCAGGCAAGACGGTTGAGCAGAATAGCGTCATGGGCTTCATCAAGTTTGGCTCGCGTGTCGACTTGCTGTTGCCCAAGGATTCGGAGTTGTTCGTCGAGATTGGCGACCCCGTAATCGGCTCGCAGACACCCATCGCGCGCCTCAGCCGTAAGCAGTAGGGGCGAGAGAGTTAACCTTTTCCATAATGACAATAGCCATGAATACAGATAAGATTATCAAGGGCCTTGCTACGCTTATCATCGTTGCTGCCGTTCTTGCCGTGCTCGGCTACTTGTGGCATGTCGTTGTCTATGTTGCTTCGGCCGCCATCCTTGCAATCTTGGGTCGCCCCCTTGTGCGCGTCATATCCTCGGCAACGCTCTTCCGTAAGCGAATCTCGCGTGGCGTGGCTGCTGCCATCACACTTGTTGCGATATGGATTATTGCGGGATGCCTCTTGGCACTCTTTGCACCCTTGGTGCTGAACAAGGCCTACGAACTTGCAAACCTCGATTGGAGTGCTATCACGCAGATGGTGCGCCAGTGGTTTATCGATGTCGAGGTGCTCATTGAGAAGAGCCTGCCCATAGATGTCCCCAGCCTCGAACTTATGCTCAAGGATAGGGTGTGGAGCCTCTTCACGCCCGAGATGCTGGAGGGTGTTGCGGGCTATGTGCTTAGTGCCGCCATCGCCTTCTTCTCCATCTCGTTCATCACCTTCTTCTTCTTGCGCGAAGATGGCCTGTTTTATAAGAGTGTGGCGCTGTTCTTCCCCGATAAGTACCACGAGAATGTCTATCGCGCGCTGGACTCCATCACCAAGCTCCTTTCGCGCTACTTCGCGGGCTTGCTTGTCGAGAGCCTTATGCTTATGACCATCATCTCGGTCGTTATGATACTCTTCGGCATGGAGGTTAGCGATGCCCTGATTATCGGCTTGATTATGGGCGTTATGAATGTTGTGCCCTATGCTGGTCCCGTTATCGGTGCCTCGATTTCGGCGCTCTTGTCCATGCTTGCACCCATCGATGGCAACATACTCTTTACAGTTGCGGTGCTTATGTCGACCATCATCGTTATCAAACTTATTGATGATTTCATCATTCAGCCCACGCTCTACTCGGAGCGTGTTCAGGCGCACCCCTTGGAGGTGTTCCTCGTAATCCTTGTAGCGGGATATATCGGTGGTGTGTGGGGTATGCTCTTGGCCATCCCATTGTACACCATCCTCAGAGTCTTTGCACGCGAGTTCCTCTCGGAGTATAGCATCGTGCAGAAGCTCACTAACCAAATGACTAAATAACAACTATGATAGATATTCAAGCGGAGGTGGTTCATGGCCGTAAGATTGGCCGCGCATTGGGCTTTCCTACGGCAAACATGAGCCTCGAGGGGTATAAGGATATTGAGCGTGGTGTATATCGCTCAACAGTGGAGATTGACGGCATTCGCTATCGTGCTATGTCGAACGTGGGCATACGACCCTCGGTGGGTGGCAAGGAGTTATTGCTGGAGACCCATGTCATCGACTTCTCGGGCGACCTCTATGGCCGTGTGCTATGTGTTACGCTCGAGGAGAAGTTGCGCGACGAGAAGCGCTTCTCATCTATCAGCGACCTCAAGGAGCAGTTGCAGCGCGACTACGCCATCTGCGCCGGCAAGTAATACCTATTGTATAGTATGACCATCAGGGCTAACTGCAAGATAAACCTCGGCCTCTTCGTCACGCGCAAGCGCGAGGATGGCTACCACGAGTTGCAGACCGTCATGCTCCCCGTCAGCAAACTCTACGATGTTGTGGATGTTGAGCGTATGGAGGGTGAGGGCGTGCAGTTTGAGGGTAAGGGCATCGAGGTGGATTGCCCCGCGGAGAAGAACTTGTGTGTGCGTGCTGCGCGCCTTATGCAGGAGCGCTATGGCGTGGGTGGCATCAGCATAACGCTCGATAAGCGCGTGCCCTTTGGTGCGGGACTTGGCGGTGGCTCGTCGGATGCTACGGCAGTCGTAGTGGCTGTGAATGAGATATATAGCCTCGGCTTGGACAAGCACACATTGGCATCGTTGGCTGCAGAGTTGGGTAGCGACACCCCCTTCTTTGTATATAACACCCCGCAGTTGTGTGAGGGTCGTGGCGAGATTATGTCGCCCGTGGATGTCGATTTGCGTGGTCTGTGGCTGGCGGTTGCGAAGCCCATGAACGAGGGCGTATCCACGAAGGAGGCCTACTCGGGTATCAAGCCCAAGATGCCCACGGCGTGCCTTACGGCGCTGCTAAAGAGGGACAAGAGCGAGTGGCAGGGTAGCGTGTTGAACGACTTCGAACCTCACATCTTCGCTGCGCACCCCACGATTAAGGCGCTGAAGCAGAGGATGTTGGATGCGGGTGCTGTCTATGCTGCCATGTCGGGCTCGGGCTCTGCGGTCTTCGGACTATTTAGCGAGCGACCAACGCTGCAACTCGGCACCGACACGTTCCTACACATAGAGCAGATAGAATAAAAAATGGAGGCTACCGCAATGGTGACCTCCATTTTTGTTGATGCAGTCAACGGCCTGTTCCTTAGAATGGCATGTCGTCAACAACGCCCGCGCCCGCAGCGTATGATGGCTGTGGCTCCTCCACGAATGGGGGCATGTTGCTTGCGGGAGCAGCAGCGCCAGCCGCACCGACGGGCTGAACACGCCATGCGCGAACATCGGTGTACCACTTACCCTGATAGTTGCGGCTCTCGATGTCGAACGACACGAGGTATGTCTCGCCCACGCGGAGGTTTGCCACCTCCTGACCCTTGTTCATGAATGTCACGGCTATCTCCTTGCCATACTGCTTGTTAGGCTGCTCGAATACTACTGTCTGACGCTCCCATGTGCCGCGTGCCGACTGACCAGTCACAGCGGGGAGAATCTCCATTACTTTACCTTCAAAATCCATTTTTTTTAGACTATTTTAGACTATTTTTTGTTTGTTTATATCTCGTTGTAAGGCTGTTGCACTCGTGGGTTACGCCACGGAGCATGGTATGCCCAACGCCTCCACGCGCTCGGCGATAGCACGTAGGTCATCCTTCTCCACCTTCGTGATGGTCTGACATGGGGTGTCGCGGTCGAGCGAGTAGACCATAACCTGCTTGGGCTTGAGCTCCTCCACAATCTTGAGCCATGCCGCAACCTCCTCCTCGGTGGTGTTGTCCACGGCCTTACCGAGGTACTCGCCACGCAAGAACATAGTCTGCAGGATGAAGTTGCCCTCGAACATCTTGAGCAACTCCACGGTGCGGGCTACGGTGTAGTTGCCCTGAGGCTTGTTCATCAACTGCACGGTGGCGTCAAATGCCGAGTCGAGCTTGAGGATGTTGTTGTCCACACGCTCGAGCGCACGGCGCACATCCTCGCGGTGTATCTGCGTAGCGTTCGAGAGCACCGACACCTTGGCATTGGGGCAGTGCTTGTCGCGCAACGCGATGGTGTCCTCGATTATCGCCTCGAAGTCGGGGTGCATCGTAGGCTCGCCATTACCCGCAAAGGTGATGACATCGGGAGGCGTACCCTCCTTGACCATCTTGCCGAGTGTCTCGTCGAGCATGGCGTATACATCCTCGCGGGCGTTGAAGCGGCGCTTGCCTGGGTGGTCAGCGTTCCAGCCACACTCGCAGTATATGCAGTCGAAGCTACACAACTTCGACTCGATGGGCAACAGGTTGACACCCAACGAGATGCCCAAGCGGCGTGAGCGCACAGGACCAAAGATTATGTTGTCGTATAGTGAAGTCATATTTTTATGCTATTGGTAGGTTATAGGTTGTCCGGTTGCCCGTATGCTTAGTTTTTGCTGCCCTTAGCGCCACCAAACTTCGCACCATGCTTCGCCTGATATGCGAAGATGTTCTCCGAGTAGCTTGTTGTCTTGAACTCCGAGTCGCGCTTGCGCTTGAATGCCACGGCGATAAGGCGGTCGACAAGCTCGTCGAACTTCACGCCCGTAGCCTCCCACAAGTAGAACGACAATGAGCCAGGGATGGTGTTAATCTCGTTGACGTAGATGTTGCCGTTGGCCTCGTCAATCATAAAGTCGATGCGCGATACGCCGTCGCACGCCAATACGCGGAAGGTCTGGCAGGCGGTCTTACGGATGAATGCCGTAACATCCTCGGGTAAGTTCGCGGGAATCTCGCGCACGGTAGAGTGCATACCTTCGGATGGCTTATTCTTGCCGCCACCCAAGTACTTATCCTCGTAGCTGAGAATCTCGCCACTGCGCACGGGAGCCTCACATACCGAGGGCACGCAGTCGTAGTAGTCGCCCAAAACCGAGCAGTTTATCTCCTTGAGCTTCTCCACGAGGCACTCGACGATGATGCGCTTCGAGTACTTGATAGCGTTGTCCACAGCCTCCACAAGCTCCTCGCGGTTGTGCACCGCCTTGATGCCTACGGATGAGCCGAGGTTCGCGGGCTTCACGATGAGAGGGTAGTTCAACTTTTCGGCACGTGCTACACACGCCTCCTGCTCCGAGAGCCACTCCTTGTCCGAGAACCACATATAGTCGATTACGGGGATGCCGCTCTCCTT
The DNA here is from genome assembly GCA_045645705.1 of Alistipes sp. Classification (GTDB taxonomy): domain Bacteria; phylum Bacteroidota; class Bacteroidia; order Bacteroidales; family Rikenellaceae; genus Alistipes. The sequence continues at coordinate 20,907 of JAZRJJ010000058.1, forward strand.
GAGTATCATCTTCATCGTAATCTTATCCATGCCGTTTGCCGAAGCAAGGGGGTTGGGGCAGGCGTAGGGTATGCCCGTCATCTCGATGAGACCCTGGAACGAGCCATCCTCGCCCGATGTGCCGTGCAAGCAGGGGAGTATCACGTCGATTGATGTAACTACATCGCTGCCGAACATGGGCTTACGCACCTTGTAGAGGTTGTTGTCGCCATAGATGGGGCGGAAGTAAACCTCCGTAACCGATGCGAGCAACGCCTTCATATCGCGGTAGTTATCCGTAGTCATGAGCTTGTCGCCAGTGTACCAGTGACCCTCCTTTGAGATGTAGATAGGCACGATGTTGTACTTCTCGCGGTTCATCGCTGCCATGGTCTGTGCCGCTGTGATAACGGAGATCTCGTTCTCCACAGAGCGACCTCCGAATATTACACCTACATTGATTTTCATTGTCTTATATCGTTTTAGTTATCATTTACTTGAATGAGTCGGGGAGGTCGTTTTCATAGAGCACCACATCTCCCGCCTTGAGGCGTGGCTGAAGCTCCGCCATTGCCTCCTTGAATGATGCCACGGTCGTAACACGCGCCATGTCGTATCCCGCAGCCTCGAGTCCCGAGGTTATCGCCGCGCGGTTTACCTCGTTCACGACGATTACGCCATCCGCCTTCGATGCTGCGATGTCTTGGCCAAATGCGCGGTTGTTGTCATACTGCTTCGCTCCCATCTCCACGAAGCCTGGTGTTACAACATATCGCGCTCCCTCGGTGTCGAAGCCTCCCAACACCTCGAGCGCCATGCGTGCACCCGTAGGGTTAGAGTTGTAGGCATCGTCGAGGATGGTGACGCCACCACTGCGGCGCATGCTCAGGCGGTGCTCCACCTGCTCAATCTGCTTCACACCACGACGACGCGCCTCGATGCTCACGCCCATATGCTCCGCAATGGCGAGCGCTGCGGTGATGTTGAGGATGTTGCCACGGCCCAATAGGTTTGTGGCGTAGCCCTCATCCTTCGTTGCGCCATGCTCCACGGCAAATGTCGTGCGCTGAGATGAGTAGACTATCTCTGTTGCACGGTAGTCCGCCTCGCAACTATCTATAGCATAGGTCTTTACCTTGATGCCGTTAGCCTTGATGTGGTTTAGTGCCGCCTCTGAGTCGATGTTCACGATGCCAAATCCATCAGCGGGTAGAGCGTCAATAAGTTCGAACTTTGTGCGTGCCACATTCTCCACCGAGCCGAAGGTCTCGAGGTGCATCTCGCCCACGGATGTCACGATGCCCATATGTGGGCACACGAGGTCGCAAATCTCCTTGATGTCGCCGCGCTGCTTTGCTCCCATCTCCACGATGAATACCTCGTGGTGGGGCTTCAGATGCTCGCGTACGGTGCGCACAACGCCGAGCGTAGTGTTGAAGTTACCAGGCGTCATAAGCACATTGTAGCGCTCCGAGAGCACGCGGTGTAGGAAGTGCTTCGTAGATGTCTTGCCGAAGCTGCCTGTGATGCCGATGATGGTCAAGTGGGGCATGGAGCGTAGTATGCGCTTGGCATCGTTGTAGTACCAGCGTGTTATGGCCGCCTCCATGGGCTTGTTTATGGCGTTGGCAAGGATAATCCAGTAGTCGAAGGTCGCAACGAGCAACATGGGCACGGCATAGCGGTCATCGAGGAAGTGTCCACCTGCGAGGGCTGCCGCAACAAGCAGATAGCGCGTCACGAGCAGGCGCTTCACACGCATGGTGTATGCGAGCTTAATCTTGTACTCTATTGCGAACTCCGCTATTGCGATTGTGAGCATCCAGAGGCCGAGGGGCAGAAGCAGTGCCCAGTGTTGTGTGAAGTATGTCGCCACAGCACCCACCAACGCTACCACATTGGCGCGAGAGTGCCACTCGCCCGTAGAGCGCAACCAGCGGTTGTAACGCTCTATGCGGTAGCTATTCTGCTGAAACATCTGCGTAGAATAGCGCACCGTAGCACACAAAAATGCCAACCACGAAAACCAGAAGAGGTATATTACTGCAAACTGCATATGCTACTCGATATTAAGAAACGACTTTAACGATGCCATCCATAGCGCGGGCTGCTCCAACATCGCGAAGTGTCCTGCGCCATAGGCTACTACCAACCCCGCATTGGGCATCAGGCGCTCCATGGTGTGGGCATCCGCGAGGGGTGTTGCGGTGTCCTTATCGCCCCAGAAGAGCAACACGGGTGCCGAGACCTTGGGCATATATTTAGTGAGGTCCTCGTTCACGCACTTCGAGAGTATGGCACGCATCATGGGCGTTGCGCGGTTGTAGTCCGACGAACCTCCCTTTGCACGACGCTGCTCGATGAGCATCTGTGCCTTCTGCTTGCCGATGAGGATGGGCAATGCGCGCTTCATAAGTTTGAAGGTGTAGACCTTGCGGTAGTAGGAGAGTGAGCGCTTGGGCTTCACACCCGCAGCATCCGTTAGCACCACGCGTGCCACCTCGTTGCGCGAGGCGTAGAGTATCGACACGCGGCCACCAAAGGAGTGTCCGCAAAGAGTTGGGCGCACCACGCCGAGCGATGAGAGCAAGGCTTCGATAGAGCGTGTGTACTCCTCGACGCCCCACACCTCGAGGGGCTCGTTGCTCTGTCCGAAGCCAGCAAAATCTACGGCTATGACTCTGAAGTGCTCCTTGAGCAAGTCGGTTGTCGCCTGCCAAATGGTGTGGTCACAGCCCCAGCCATGTAGCAATACGATGGTATCGCCCTCACCCTCAATGGTGTAGGCCAACTCTATGTTGTTGTATGTAAAACGCGCATCCATAACGCACAAAGGTAGTAAAAAAAATTACTATTTCCTAATACCTATATTAAAAAAGAGACCCCACGCCATTCCGTAGGGTCTCTATTGTTAAGGGAGTCAAATCCTTTTTAGCTGAAGTTGAAGTTGCGGCGTGGCTTGACCATCACGGCCTCGCTCTCCATTTCGTTCTGGAGTGTAATCATATCTACGATATGCTCGGCACACTCCGCGCCTCCAATCTCTACGACCATGTTCCACTGCACCTGGATTGTCACAATGCCATTCATCAGCGCCAAGTTGCTGTTAACGCGGTTGCTTGGTGCAAGAATTATGACGCCATCCACATCGGTGTACTCAGCAAAAAACTCTGTACCCATAAGCAGACTGTGCATTGTAGGCATCTCCCTCAACACGATGTTCTGCGCGTGGCATCCGAGGCGTGTTAGCTCCTCGATGAGCATCGGAAGGTTCTGCTCGGAGTATTCGGCAAACTCGCGCGTAACGAGAACGCCAAACTTCATGTTATGTGCTGGGTGGTTGTTCATGGGGCGTATTCAGGACGGTATGGTTACTCCTTGATGTACTTTGCGAACTTTGCAGCGAGTACAGTGTGCTTCTCGATAGCTGTCTTGTAGACCTTCTGAGCCTTTGCATCGTCGCCCATAGCCTCGTAAACCAAGCCGAGCTTGAGAGCGTTCTCACCGTAGATGTTAGCGTTCTGGCTTGCTGCGAGAGCCTGCTCGAACTTAGCTGCTGCAGTCTGGTAGTCACCCTCCTCAACTGCGATGTCGCCAGCGAGTGTGAGAGCCATAGCGTTGATGTGTGCACCGAGGTCACCCTCTACCTCCTGCAACTTTGCGAGTGCAGCCTTAGCGTTTGCCAAGTCGTTAGCATAGAGGTAGTTAGATGCTGCCAAGAAGTAGCACATGTTACCTGTTGCAGTCTCAGCATAGTCGTTAGCGATAGCCAAGTAAGACTCTGCAGTAGCTGCGTAGTCGATGTTGAAGCTCTCGGCTGTGTTAGCTGCAGCGTTTGAGTCGTTGAGCACCTCGAAGTGCTTTGCGCTTGCCTCGGCCTCTGCTGCTGCGTTCTTGCCATCAGAGTAGTTGAACCAGAAGAAGATGCCAATGCCGATAACTGCGATAGCTACAAGGCCCCACATGAGCTTGCTGCCATACTGGTCGAAGAACGACTCCATCTTACCCTTGCTCTCGATCAAAATGTCGGTCTCGGGTGTCTGTACTTTCTTTGTCATAAGTAGTTTTTATTTTTTAGAATTTATAATTACCTTTAAAGGATAAGCAATTCAACCTACAAAAGTACACAAAAAGTTTTAATTTCATAACTTAAGTCCTAAAAAATCGATAATTTTTCATATCTTTGTGCAAAACATCGTTGCCTATGAGACTCGACAAGCTATCAATCATAAACTTCAAGAACATCGAGAGTGAGGATATCGCGCTCTCGGCGGGCATCAACTGCTTCGTTGGTGACAATGGCGCGGGCAAAACCAACATCCTTGATGCCGTTCATTACCTCTCGTTTGCGAAGTCTATGCACACGCTCACCGATGCGCAGTGTGTGCGCCATGGTGAGGAGGGTTTCATCGTCGATGGACGCTTCACACGCGATGACGACCGCCCCGAGCAAGTGGTATGCTCATACACGCGCCGTGGTGGCAAGACCCTAAAGCGCAATGGCAAGGAGTATGACCGCCTCTCGGAGCATGTGGGCAGCGTACCCATTGTCGTTGTGTCGCCCGCAGATACGGCTCTCATCAGCGACTCTGCCGAGGAGCGCCGCCGCTATCTCAACCGCTTCATCTCGCAGATTGACCGCACCTATCTCGCGGCACTCATGCGTTACAATGCAGCCCTCCAGGAGCGTAATAAGCTCCTCAAAACATCCCCCACGGAGGATATACTTCTCATATACGATGCTATGCTTACGGCATCTGCCGAGGTTATCTACGCCAAGCGCACCGAGACCATCGAGCAGATGAAACCCCTCGTAGCGGAGTTCTATGCCGCACTCTCGGAGGAGAGGGAGCAGACCAACCTCGAGTACCGCTCCGAACTTCAGGGTGCATCGCTCTCGGACCTGCTTCTCGCCTCGCGCCAGAAGGATTTTGTTAATGAGCACACTACCTCGGGCATTCACCGTGACGATGTGCTGTTTAGCATTGGCGAGCACCCCTTGCGCAAGTTCGGCTCGCAGGGTCAGCAGAAGTCCTTCCTCGTGGCGCTCAAGTTGGCGGAGTACACCCTCTTGGCACGCCATGCGGGAGCAAAGCCCATACTCCTGTTGGACGACCTCTTCGATAAGCTCGATATGCGTCGTGTGGCGCAGTTGCTCAAACTCACGGGTGGCGATTCGTTCGGTCAGATACTCATCACCGACTGCAACAAACACCGCTTGCAGCATACGCTTAGCGAGGCGGGTGCGGAGTACAAACTTATTAATATAACTAATGGTAAGGCACAGCTATGAGACGTACACAGACACGCGCTATAGGTGAGATATTGGAGGAGTTCTTCAAGCGCCCATATGTTGCCCGCAAGGTTGCCGAGGGCAAGCTACCCGAGTTTTGGCGCGAGGTAGTGGGGGAGTATGTCGCAAGCCTCACGAATGAGGTGCGCCTCGAGCGTGGCATCCTGCATGTGAGTGTTAGCTCGAGCGTGGTGCGCAACGACCTCTTCTTCAAGCGCGACCAGATTATGCAACTGATAAACCAACGCGCAGGCATACAGCTTGTTAATGCGGTTATAATTCGCTAACCGAGAGGCTATTATAGAAACAAAAAGAGGCATCCTTCGTGGGCGCCTCTTTTATGTTATGTCATGCCTATCTGGCTCTACTCCAAGGTGTAGATAAGGTCCTCGAGCTGGTGCATAAGGTTGCGCTGATTGTCCTCGGGGGCGTAGAGGGCAAATACGATGACCGTAGCGGTAGATGTCTCGGGGTTGAAGATTGTGTATGCTACGAACGAACCACCCATGTAGTCGGTGCTCACCTCCCAGCAGCCACGCAACTCCAAGAGGTTGTAGTTGTTAACCTCGACGATGTTTGCCACGATGTCGCGATAGGTGTTTACCTGCATGTGAGAGCCAGTGACATCCTTGCTCGAAATGGTGTTGAACTTCGAGTTTATGGCGTTCACGATGTCGGCACTTGCGCTCTGTATGCCCGCCTCGGCGTTATACTCCGTGGTGAATGCGAAGATATACTGCGCCTTGTTTTTGTAGTCGCGGATGTACCATGTGAGCGACTCATCCGCAGGGTTTGCCTTCGAGAAGTTTGCGGGGATAAGCATAGTGTAACCCGTAGCCTTTGTGAAGTCCTCCATGAGCAACTTTGCGGGCTTACGCTCGGCACCCTTGAGGTACTCCTCGCGCTCACTCGCCAACATCACCTCGCGCAACTCCTCGGCATTCGCCCATATGAACTGCGCCGCCTGCTCGGGTGTCGATGCCTCGATGGTAACGATTATTTGTGGCTGTGCATAGGTGTTCGTAGCAACTCTGTATGAGGGTGCCTCATTCGAGGGTGACACCTTCAGTGAGAGTACTATGCCATACTTCTTGTCAAACTCCGTAGCCTCGCTTGCGGGTGTCTGCTTGGCGATGTCGAAGTAGCCCTCGGGGCGCACAAGACCTGGTATATCCTCTTCCAAAAGGTCGCATACGGCATCTGCGAGGTCGCCATCCCAGATATCGTTGTCGCAGAGCACCACCACCTGATAGTCCTTACCTGCGGTAGTTCTGGCTTCGGGGCTCGACTCCACGCGGCAACCCACAGCAAGAAGCAGTGATACAATAGCCAATAGGGTAGTTGTTGTGTGTTTCATAGTCGCTTGTCTTTACATAATTTGTGCCGTCGGTGTGCGCGACACCATAAATATATAGATACAAAGATAACCATAATTTTCTATTTACGAAAAAAAGCCTTATTTTTGCATCACGAAAAACTTTGATAGTAACGATAAATGCTATGCGCGTAAACCCTGGTAAGATATTAAGGTGGCTGTTCCCCGATGTGGTATGGGAGGTTGATGACCCAAACGGCATCTACCTCACCTTTGACGATGGCCCCACGCCTGGCGTCACGGAGTGGATACTGCAAACCCTCGACCGCTACGATGCCAAGGCTACCTTCTTCGTGCTGGGTAAGAATGTGGAGCTTTATCCCGACCTCTATCAGATGATTATCGACCGTGGCCACAAGGTGGGCAACCACACCTACTCACACCAGAAGGGACTCACGATGTCTACGGAGCGCTACCTCGAGGATATAGACCTCGCAGCCGACATGGTGCACACCGAGCTCTTCCGTCCTCCCTATGCGCGCATCACACGCTCACAGGTGCGTGCCGTGGCCAAGCGCTTCCGCATAGTGATGTGGAATGTCCTCTCGCGCGACTACAACCGCAACCTCTCGCCCAAGAAGTGCTTGCGTGGCACGATACGTGGTCTGAAGGGTGGCGACATCATATCGTTGCACGACAGCGCAAAGAGCTTCCGTAATACGAGCTATGTGCTGCCCGCGCTGTTGCGCCTCGCCCGCGAGAAGGGCCTCGAATGTAAAATCTTAGAACTCTAACCATGAAAGTCATCGTAGCCATAACGGGTGCCAGTGGCGCCATATACGCCCGTCAGACCCTCGAGGTTCTTATCGCTCACCCCGATGTGGAGCGTATCGCCCTGATACTTAGCGACCATGCCGAGGATGTGATGCAGGCCGAGGGTGTCACACTTCCCGCCTCCGAGCGTATAGAGCGCTTCGCAAATAGCTATATGTGGGCATCGGTGGCAAGTGGCTCGGCACGCTGGGATGCCATGGTCGTAGTGCCCGCATCTATGGGTACTGTGGCACGCATCGTAACAGGCATATCGCGCACACTCATCGAGCGCGCCGCAGATGTCATGCTCAAGGAGCGCCGTCCTCTGGTCATGGTGGTGCGCGAGAGCCCCTATTCGCTCATCCACCTGCGCAACATGACCGCACTCACCGAGGCGGGAGCCATCATCCTCCCCGCGTCGCCCTCGTTCTACTTCAACCCCACGACAATCGAGGAGCTATGCCTGCCCGTCACACTGCGTGCCCTCGAACTTGCAGGGCTCGAAATCGCACACCGCGAGTGGGGTGAGTAGCAAAAAAGAAGAATAAAAATTTGGAAATTCAGAAGAGATTTCTTACCTTTGTGTATTGCAAAAACTTAAACTAATTATACTATGGCAAATTTACGAGTATTGAAGAAGGAGATTGACTACCGTTTGGAGGAGTTCGTTTTCGATTGCGAGATGGCAGCATTCGTGCAGCCTAATAAGGAAGAGAAGATTGTAGAGCTTATGCAGAAGAGCCTCGAGGTTCGTAACGCACTCTACCACAAGGCTAACAACCCCGCAGAGCCCAAGAACCGCACCCTCACTCGCAAGCACTACTCAGCATTGCGTCGTGATATGGTTGAGAGCTATGCAGGTCTCTTTGCAGATCTTAGCGCCGTTTGCGAGTAATTTCTTGTGATAGCGGCGCATCTGCGTCACCAAACTTAAATCCCCGAATGGGACGTACGTCAAGTACTACCCATCCGGGGATTTTTCATTTGGTAACACATCTGCACCACTCTGACAAGAAATTGGTGCTGACCATACCGAACTCGGTCAGAGCCCACCCATTTTGTCGTTCTGCTTAAAAATACTCTTCCCTGTAGCGGTAGTCGTTTCTCAAGGCCTCGAAGCGCTCGGGGGTGTTCTTTAATGTCTCCGTCTCTGCTACGATGTCGCAGTATGCGTCTATTGTCGCGCACATCTCCTCCCAGTCGAGTAGGCGTGGGGTGGTGGGCATAACCTCCGAGGGTCGCCACTCGGTGAGTGGTAAGCCGAAGTGTCGCGCTAATGCGTTGACACTCATAGAGGTGGCATTAGCCTTGCCCTGCTGCGAGTAGCCCGCGATATGGGGCGTTGCAAGCATGGCGCGTTGCAGTATCTCGGTGTTGAGGTGCGGCTCATCCTCCCATACATCGAAGGCGTAGCGGTGGAGGCTCTCTGCCACGGCGCGATTATCCACAACGGCACCGCGTGAGGCGTTGAGTATCACCGCATTAGGACGCATAGCCGCGATGCGCTCGTTGTTTATGAGGTGGTGGGTTGTATCATCGAGGGGCGTGTGGAGGGTGATGATATCAGCCTCGCGTATGATATGGTCGATGGGGTAGAACTCACCGCCCTCGCGCTCATGGCGTGGCGGGTCGCACATCAGGACGCGGAAGCCCCAGTGGCGGGCATGCTCCACAACCAAACTGCCGACATTGCCCACACCGACAACGCCCAGCGTGTAATCCTCGGGGCGCTTGCCGTCACTTATGACGATATGCTTTAGCGCTGCTGCCACCCACTGCAACACTCCGCGTGCGTTGCATCCCGCAGCCGAGGCTACCTCGATGCCGGCATCGTGGCAGTATGCCTCGTCTATATGGTCGCGGCCTATGGTTGCGGTGGCTATAAACTTCACCTTCGAGCCCTCCAGTAACTCCTTGTGGCAGCGGGTGCGGGTGCGCACAATGAGTGCATCAGCATCGCGTACAACGCTGCTATCTATCTCTGTGCCCCTGCAATAGGCGACATCGGCGTAGGGTTCTACTACACCGCGTATGTAGGGTATGGCACTATCTATGATAACTTTCATGGAGCGTGTGGAATGATAGCGTTTAATTTTTTAGCAAATATAGATATTTTCTCCAAAAAAAATGCTAAATTTGCATGATATTTTGGCATTCAGAAGATATAAATTTATAACGATATGGAGCGTATGAAGTTTGACCCCAATGGAGCAATCCCCGATAACGGCAACTACTTCGGTATTCCCCTTGAGCCCCAGGAGGCGGCTTTGGTGCTTATCTCTGCGCCATGGGACTTGAGTCTCAAGGTGCGCAACGGTAGCTCCTACGCCCCCGATGCCATCATCGAGGCATCGCGCTCTGTCGACTTCTTCGAGCCTATGGCGCCCGACAGTTGGCGCAAGGGCATAGCAACCGTGCCCATCGACTACACCATTCAGGATATGTCGCACCGCCTACGCTCGGATGCCGAGCGCATCGTCAAGGTCAACGATAAGCAGAGTGGCACAACCTTCGACAACCTCGTCTATGAGCGTAGCCTGCGCCGCGTGAACGAGGGCTTCCAGATGCTGAACGACAACATATATAAGCAGTCGCAGACATGGCTTCGCGAGGGCAAGATTGTGGGCCTTGTGGGCGGTGACCAGTCTACGGCATATGGCCACATACGCGCTGTGGCGGAGCATCATGGCTCGCTCGGCGTTCTGCATATCGACTCGAGCTGCAACCTTAAGCGTTGCCACCAGGGCTTTGAGTACTCTCACGCCTCGGTTATGCACAACATCCTGCGCGATGTGCCACAGGTTGAGCGCTTGGTGGGTGTTGGTGTTCGTGCCTTTAGCCCCGAGGAGTGGCAGCGTGCCGAGAGCGACTCGCGCATAAAGCTCTTCACGGGTCAGTCCATATGGTCACGCCACTTCGAGGGCGTGCTGTGGTCGACCATCGTGGAGGAGATTGTGGAGTCGCTGCCCGAGAATGTCTACGTGTCGCTCGACATCAATGGTCTTACGGTGGAGTGTTCACCCCATACAGGCATGGTCATAGCGGGCGGTATTCGCTTTCCCGAGGTTGTCTACCTCTTGGGTAAGATTGTCGATTCGGGTCGCAAGATTGTGGGCTTCGACCTCTCGGAGGTGGTGCCCGATATGGATGACAAGACTGGTGCACAGATTGCTTCGCGCCTCTTGTACAACCTATGCAGCATGGCACTCAAGAACCACGATGCACCGATGATACTTTAATACTACTACTACTAATGCATTAAACTATAACTATTATGCACGGAGTAACTAACGTTGAGCTATGGATGGTCATACCCTTTGCCATCATGTTGCTCACCATCGCCATCGCGCCGCTTGTTTCGGAGCACTTTTGGGAGAAGAATCGCAATAAGCTCATCTTCACGGCAGTAATCTCTGTCGTTACGGTGGCGTTGTTGTCGCCGTTTGGCTTGGGTGGTGCTATTGTGCACAACATCCTCTACGACTACATCCCATTTATCATGTTACTCCTGGCACTCTTCGTCGTCACGGGAGGCATACGCATCAGCGGCGATATTGCGGCGACACCCCTTGTCAACACCTTCATCCTCGGTGCGGGCTTTGCCATGGCCTCGGTGATGGGTACTACGGGTGCTGCGATGTTGCTCATCCGTCCCTTGTTGCAGATTAACCAGCAGCGTACGCATAAGGTGCACACTGTGCTCTTCTTCATTGCGTTGGTTGCCAACTGCGGTGGTCTGTTGACTCCGCTTGGTGACCCTCCATTGTTCTTGCTCTACTTGCGTGGTGCAGATTTCATGTGGTTCTCGACTATGTTCCCACAGTGGCTCACCGTGGGCGCGTTGCTCTTGGCTCTCTATATGGTCGTCGACCGCTACTTCTACGCCAAGGAGCCCGCAGAGGCCAAACTGCGTGATAGAACAGAGCAGGAGCCTCTCCGAGTTCAGGGCATGCGTAACTTCCTCTATCTTGGCATGGTCATAGCTGCGGTGTTGTTCCTCAATTCGAACTACATCCCCGCAATGGGCGAGGAGCACGCTCCCCTGTATATCAAGTTCTTGCGCGAGATAGCCCTTGCAGCCATCATCCTCTTGTCGTGGTTCACCACACGCCTGCAGATTCGCAAGGACAACCACTTCACATGGGAGCCCATCTCGGAGGTTGCTATCCTCTTTGTCGGCATCTTTATCACCATGACCCCCGCGATGTTGTACTTGAGAGCCAATGCCGAGCAGTTGGGCCTTACCGAGCCCTGGCAGTTCTACTACTCTACGGGTGCTCTCTCATCGTTCCTCGATAACGCACCTACGGCAGTGGCATTCTACGAGGTTGCCATGGGTCTACCTACGGCCGAGGGTGTAGACATCGTTGCTGGCATCCCCGCAATATTGCTTCAGGCGATATCTCTGGGTGCGGTATTCTTCGGTGCTATGACCTACATTGGCAATGGCCCCAACTTCATGGTCAAGGCCATCGCCGAGCAGGAGGGTATCAAGATGCCATCATTCTTCGGCTATATGTTGAAGTTCACGCTCGTGGTGTTGCTCCCCGTCTACATCATCGTGCAGCTCATCTTCCTATAGTTCTAACGTAACATATTTATAGATAACATAATGAGAAAAACACTTATCGCAATAGCATCACTTGCACTTATGGTGGCGTGTGGAGATAAGACTCCTGTTGCCCCCTCTGCACCCGAGATGCGCACAAGTGCCGATTCGATGTCCTACGTGATGGGCATGAACATCGGTCGTAACCTCATCGAGGCGGACTCCATGCTTAACATCGACCTCGTTGCCGAGGGTCTGCGCGATGCCTACCGTGGTGAGGCACGCTTCACGGATGAGGAGGCACGCATGGCCTTTTTGAAGTATATGAACTACGATAACTATGAGCGTATCAAGGCCTTCGAGACGCACTACTTCGAGGAGATTCGCCGCGCCGACCGCAAGTTCGTGGCTACAAACTCGGGCCTAACCTACAAGATTGCAGAGCTTGGCGACCTTAAGACTACGGTGCGCGTGAACCGTGATACCATGCTCATGCGCTACCGCCTTGTAGATATGTCGGGTGCGGTGCTCGATACCACATACCTCAATGGCGACCCCTTGCGTATCGCGGCGGGTCAGTTGCCCAAGGGTGTGCTCGAGGCTGTGAAGCTCATCGGTAAGGGTGGTCACATCGAGGCGTGGGTGCCCTCGCGACTCGGCTATGGTGCTGATGGTTGCGACTCGTTGGGCGTCAAGCCAAACACCATTCTCTACTACGAGATGTGGCTTGTGGATGTTGAAGGAAGATAACAAATACAATTTAATATGAAGAAAATCTTGATTTTGGCTGCCGCTGTGGTAGCATTTGTGTCGTGCAAGGAGGCCGCACCTGCTGGCCCCGAGTGCTATTTCGACAAGGAGGTTTCGCGCCTCTACAACGACCCTAACGCCGAGATGGATACACTCTCTTATGCTGCGGGTATGAACGTGGGTCTTGTAATCTCGCTCCAGAATGCCGACTTCGATATCGACACCGAGAGCGTCATCAAGCAGTTGGACAAGGAGCTCAAGGTGCTTGTTTCCAACCAGGATGAGCTCGACGAGTTGAACGAGTACTTGTCAAAGTTCTCTGCCGAGCGTGTTCGCCCCTTCATGATGGCAAAGCATGCCAATGCGCGTGTCGTTACCGACCGCCCCGATACATTGTCGTTGCCCGACTTGTATGACGAGACATACACACGCGAGGCATTCACCGAGGCTCTCGTTACGGTCTTTGCTGACGGCATGCGTAAGCAGCGCCTCCCTGTTAACCTCCACTGGGTGTATAAGGCAATGCGTGATGCTACGGGCGTAGAGGCCAAGACTGACATCGATTCAGTTATGGCGTTGCCCGAGAGAACATTCATGGATGTTATGAGCAGATACGTACAGATTGAGTTGCCCGCCCACAATTTGCAGCTTACGGAGCAGTGGTTCGAGCGCGTGGCAGCACAGCAGGATGTCGTTCCTATGACCAACGCCGAGGGTGAGCCTACAGGTGTCTACTACCGCATCAACAAGGCAGGTGGCGAGGTTAAGCCCTTCAACGACACCGACTCTATCGCTGTCAAGTACGAGGTCTACTCACGCACTGGTAAGCTCCTCGAGTCTAACGCTACATTCATCAAGGGCCTCAAGAAGCAGCGCGAGCAGATTGCTAACAATAAGATGTTGCCCGACTCTATGCGTCAGGTATACCTCGACCAGATTGATGCCGAGATTAAGGAGAGCGCTTTGCGTCGTCTCCCTCTCAACCGCTTCATGACAAAGGATGTGCAGAACGCCCTCAAGCTTGTTGGCGATGGTGGCAATATCACCGTGTGGTTGGATGCGAATAAGGCCTTCGGCATGCGTGCAGCCCGCATCTTGCCCGTCAACGATGCTGCTGTGGTGAATGTTGAGTTGGTTGAGGTTAAGACAATTAAGCCCACTCCCCGCCCCGTCACAAACATGATTGTCCCCGATAAGGGCGGCCTCAAGGAGAAGGGTGGCAAACTTCCACAGAAGGTTTCAAAGCCCAACATCGTTCCCGTGCAGAAGTAGGGAATGGGGTAGCATAAGATTAATGGGACCTTGCGCCGTTGCGCAGGGTCTTTTTTTTATGTCCTTTTGTGCGATGCCATGTCCGCAGGTTAGGGGTGTGCTTGGGCGGATATTTCATTTAGCAAAAAAATACTCTTGAGCTACTTGCCCAAGAGTATCTTTGCTTGTTTGAGTGCAGCATCCGTAATCTCGCTGCCCGAGAGCATCTTCGCAATCTCGCCCACGCGCTCCGTCTTCGTGAGGCGGCGGATGTTGGTGCGGCCCTCCTCCTTATACACCACAAAGTGCGCTCCGCTCTTGGAAGCCACCTGTGGCAGGTGTGTGATGTCGACAATCTGCATCGACTCGGCAAGGCGCGCGATGATGTCGCCCATGGCGTCGGCAATGCGACCCGAAACACCCGTGTCAATCTCATCGAAAATCACCGTGGGCAGCATGCGCTTCTCGGCGATAAGTGCCTTGAGTGCCAGCATTATACGCGAGAGCTCACCACCCGATGCTATGCGCTCCACAGCACCAGGCTTCGTAGTGCGGTTCGCCGTAAATAGGTAGGCAACGCTATCCATGCCGAGTGGGGTATATGCCTCGGTCTCGGTGACCTCCACAACGAATTGCGCATCCTCCATGCCGAGCATGCGGAGGGTCTCTACCACGCTTGTCTCGAGGTGTTTAGCCACCTCCACGCGTGCCTCATGTAGTCTATGTGCTGCGGCGCGGCACTCCTTGTCTGCCTCGGCGATGCGTGCCTCGAGCTCACGAAGTTCGGTGTCGCTATTATCTATCGTCGCAAGGCGCGCCTCGAAAGCTGCGGCCTTCGCCAAGAGGTCGTCGTACGACTCCGCGCGGTGCTTCATCTCGAGCGAGTAGATGGTGTTGAGCCTGTCGCTCAACTTCTGCAACTTCTCGGGGTCGGCATCTATGCGCTCCGCCTCGTCTGCCGCTGTGGTGCTCAAGTCCTTAAGCTCTGCGACCACCGACTTCAGGCGCTCCGCAATCGCAGCGCCCTCGGCATATCGGTCACCCAAAGCCTCCAACTCGCGCTGTGAGCGTGTGAGCGCCACCACGGCACCCAACTCCTCATCGTCCAGCGCATTACGCAGCGTCGTAAGTGCCTCGCCAATGCGGTCAGCACTCTCCAGCGTAGCCAATGTCTGCTCGGTCTCCGCCTGCTCGCCCTCCTTGAGTTTCGCGGCGCGGAACTCCTCCACCGTATAGCGCAACCACTCCTCATCCTTGCGTGCCGACTCCATCTCTGCCGACATCGCACGGTGCTCACTGCGTAGCGCATTCAGCGCAGCAAGCTTCGCGGTGTACGCCTCCATAAGTGGCTGATTTCCAGCCAGTGTATCAAGCGTTGTGGTGCGGAACTCCTCCGACGCAAGGATTAGGTTCTGGTGCTGCGAGTGTATATCCACGAGGTGCGCACCGAGCTCCTTGAGCGTAGCCAGTTGCACGGGCATATCGCCCACAAAGGCGCGACTCTTGCCCGCAGGGGTGATGACGCGACGAATGGTAACCTCTGCCTCATAGTCGAGGTCGAGGCTCTCGAAGAGCTGCTTAAGGTCGAGCCTTGCGATGTCGAACGAGGCCTCCACCACACAGTTGCGCTCGAGGTCCTTGGTTGCCTGACCCTCGTTCTTGGCGCCAAGCAACAGACCCAACGCACCGAGGAGAATAGACTTACCAGCACCCGTCTCACCAGTGATGATGTTGAGGTGCTCGTCCCACTCAACATGGAGCGAGTCGATAAGGGCATAATTCTCTATCGTTAAGCTCTTAAGCATCTATATATTACTTGTTTAGTCTTTCAATCTTGTCCACGATGACTGCAGCCACCTCGCGCTTTGACATAAGTGGATGCTCCTCGTGGCCATTGCGGTCGATGAGTGTCACCTTGTTGGTGTCGCCACCAAAGCCTGCACCCTTATCGCGCAACGAGTTAAGCACCACGAAGTCGAAGTTCTTGCGCTCGAGCTTACCCTCGGCATTAGCCTCCTCGTTGTCAGTCTCAAGGGCGAAGCCCACAAGTGTGCGTCCCTCCTTCGTCTTACCCAACTCCGCAGCGATATCCTTGGTGCGTACAAGCTCTATGCGGAGGTCATCATCCGACTTCTTGAGCTTCTTGTCTGCCACAACGGCGGGTGTGTAGTCTGCAACTGCAGCGCACATAACAGCGCCATCTGCCTCGCGCCATGCCTCCACCGCAGCGTTGTACATATCTGCTGCCGAGAGCACATCCACGCGCTCCACACCTCGGGGTGTGGGTAGGGTAGTGCGGCCACTGATGAGCTTAACCTCGGCACCGCGCTTCGCCAACTCCTCGGCGATGGCATAGCCCATCTTGCCTGTAGAGTGGTTTGTGATGTAGCGCACGGGGTCGATAGCCTCAATCGTAGCGCCCGCAGTAACGAAGTAGTGCTTACCCTCAAGGCTTCTGTTCTCACCCTTAGCAAGGATAGCCTTAACCTGCTCCACAATCTCCTCGGGCTCAGCCATGCGGCCCTTACCCACCAAGCCACTTGCCAACTCACCCGCCTCGGGCTCGATGATGGCAACGCCACGCTCCGCAAGGGTGCGCAAGTTCTGCTGTGTGGTGATGTGGGCATACATGTCGAGGTCCATAGCGGGAGCTACGGCAACGACCGAGCGCGCCGAGAGGTAGGTCGTAAGCAAGAGGTTGTCCGCGATACCCGTAGTCATCTTTGCCAGCGTATTTGCTGTTGCGGGTGCTATGAGCAGCATATCTGCCCACTCGCCGAGCGATACGTGAGAGTTCCACTCGCCATTCTCGGGGTTGAAGAACTCCACGAGGATGGGGTGCTTCGAGAGTGTAGCCATCGTGAGTGGCGTGATGAACTGCTTTGCAAGGGGTGTCATGATGACACGCACCTCGGCACCCTCCTTCACTAAAAGACGGCACAGCATAGCTGCCTTGTAAGCTGCTATGCTGCCTGTGATGCCGAGTATGATATGCTTGCCTTTGAGCTGCATAATCCTATCTCTTTATGTTCTACGGTTGACCCTACTACTTGTCGCCGTGGCGGAAGTAAACCTCGCCATCGAGGAACTCCTCTGTAGCGATGATTGCGGGCTTTGGAAGACGCTCGTAGTAGCGTGAGATCTCAATCTGCTCGCGGTTCTCGAAAGTCTCCTCTACTGCGTTGTCGGTGGGAGCAGAGAAGTCTGCAAGCTTGCGGTTGAGCTCTGTCTTGAGCTCTGTAGCAATCTGGTTTGCGCGACGAGCGATGATGTTGATGCTCTCGTAGATGTTGCCTGTGGGCGAATCGAGGTCTACCAACTTGCGGGTAATGGTGTTGTTTGGAACGTTCTTCTTAATCTCCATAGTCCTATATGTTTTTGTCTTAATTATCGTTGTGTTACTAAAGCTTATTGCTCGGTGTTCTGGTGTTTGTCGAGGAAGTTGCGCGCATCCTTCGACATTCGAGTGAGCTCCTTTATGTGCTTCGACTCGGGGTACTCGGCAATGAATGTGTAGTAGTTGTCGAGCATTGCAAGGTAGCGGTCCTCCTGTTTCGACTCCACCGAGTTCTCCGCAAGGCGATATGCCGACACTGTCTGGTAGTACATCATCTCCTCGGTGTATGGCGACTCGGGATATCGCTTCATAGCGTTCTTGAATGCTACGATTGCCGCCTTGTAGCGTCCCACCTTGTAGTAGGTGTAGGCATTGAGGTAGCTCTTCTTCATCAGGCGGTCGGAGAGCTCTGTGAGCATGTCGTTGAACTCCTTGTTGTGCTCCGACTCGGGGTAGCGCGACATGAACTCCGTGATTGCGATGATTGCCTGCGTGGTCATTGCCTGGTCATACTCTGGTGGTGGCGACATGTAGTAGTGACATAGCGCATACATACCCTCTGCCTCCTCGATGAATGGGCTGCGGCTGAACTTGCGGCGGTATGTGTCGAGTTGTGATGCCGACTCCTCCCAGTCGTGGCGCTTGAACTTGCATCGCGCATTGTAGAACGTAAGCGAGTCTTCGCGAGGTGTACCCATGTAGATGTGGCGGCAAGCCTCGAAAAGGGTAGATGCCTGGTCCCACTTCTCATCCTCGTAGAGCATTAGTGCCTGCTCGTATGCATACTGTGGGTCACCCGACTTGATGGCGTTGTTCACCACGCTGCATGCGACACTGCCTACCAAGAGCAATGCGGCGAGTATGTAACAAAAAATAGACTTCATTGTTCTGATGTTTCCTGCGCTTATGCGTATAAGCGCACAAAGTTACACAATATTTTTGAATAAACGACTATCCTCGCGAAATTATTATTTGAATTATTGATGAAATTTTCCACTCTTTCTCCTTTGTTAAGGCTGTCATCCAGAGCCCAGCGCAGTCGAAGTAACTTCTCAAGGTCGATTGAGTACTATGTCCTAAGCAATGTTGTGGTGAAATAGTGGGGTAGACAAAAAAAACTCCCCGGATGTTTCCATCCAGGGAGCATATAGATTCCGCGCAAGGCGGGACTCTACAAAAATTACTCAGCTACAACAGCGAACTTGATAGTAGCCTTAACCTCGCGGTGAAGCTTTGCAACAGCCTCGAACTCACCAAGTGTCTTAACAGAGTCTACAGTGATGTTCTTGCGGTCTACCTCGATGCCCTTCTCCTGAAGCGCAGCAGCAAGGTCAGCAGCTGTTACAGCACCGAAGATCTTCTCCTCCTCTGCCTTAGCAGTGATAGTGAGGTGAAGGTTGTTGATTGTCTCAGCCAAAGCCTGTGCGTCAGCAAGGATCTTAGCGTCCTTGTGAGCGCGCTGACGAAGGTTCTCAGCGAGTACCTTCTTTGCAGAAGCAGTAGCAGCCTTAGCGAAGCCCTGAGGAATCAAGTAGTTGTTGGCATAGCCGGGGCGAACGTTAACGATGTCGTTTGTGTAGCCCAAGTTCTCTACGTCTTTGATAAGAATTACTTCCATGGTCTATCCTCCTCTTTATTATTTCATACAATCGGTTACGAATGGAAGGATTGCGAGGTGGCGAGCACGCTTAACTGCCTGAGCAACCTTCTTCTGATACTTCTGAGAAGTACCTGTGAGACGACGGGGCAAAATCTTACCCTGCTCGTTGAGGAACTTCTTCAAGAACTCACCGTCCTTATAGTCTACATACTTGATGCCGAGCTTCTTGAAACGGCAGTACTTCTTCTTCTTAACGTCTACTGATACGGGGTTGAGATAGCGGATCTCAGATGCACCCTGCTGTGTGTTCTCTGCCATGATTACTCCTGAGTTTTGTTAGCAAGCTTAGCGCGACGCTTCTGAGAGTACTCAACAGCGAACTTGTCCTGCTTGAAAGTTAAGAAACGAATGATGCGCTCATCGCGACGGTACTGTGTCTCGAGAGTGTTGATGATTGAGCCCTCACCGGTGAACTCTACGAGGAAGTAGAAACCGGTAGTCTTCTTCTGAATAGGATAAGCAAGCTTCTTCAAGCCCCAGTTCTCCACATTCACAATCTGACCGCCGTTCTCGGTGATTACGCCCTGGAATTTGTCAGCAACCTCCTGCACCTGAGCCTCAGAGAGGACGGGAGTGACAATGAAAACGGTTTCGTAATTGTTCATAACTGTAAATTAAATTATAAGTTTTTAAGCATAAAGCGGTGCAAAGGTAGTAAAATTTTCCCATTTTGCAACACTTTCCGCCTAATTTTTTACCATACGCCTATAAATATGATTATATTTTGTTGATAAATTGGATGCGAGGGTTTGTATTTAAGCGGAAAATAATTTAATTTTGTGTCGCTTTTTTGCGACCCATATGTTTTGGACTTTTCTTCCATAGCGAATATCGTCGGCGCAAAAGGACTATACCTATATTTATATAGAATAGAGAATTTAATTTTGATAATTACAAATAATGCGTGTATGAAAAAATCATTACTCTATCTGGGCGTTATGCTATCGCTCTTGATTTCGGTTGTATCATGCTCGACAAATGAGCCTGTTCAGGAGTGTCCTCTTGATCATAAACCAACGGAGGTGCCAACGCTCTCTATCGAACTTTTGGAGGTGACTGCAAACAGCGTGCGATTTACTCTTACGCCTGTGGATGCAGCATCGGTGCGTTACACCATTTGCGAGAAGTCAAGCATTCCCGCTGCGGAGTCGTTGTTTAACAAGTCTTCGGATTTCTATGGCAAGATTGCCGATGCTACTATCACCGAGGAGTACTCGTTCGATGGCCTTGAGATGAACACCGAGTATGTTGTCTATGCGGCGGCGAAGAACGATATTGGCTATTCGGAGATGGCGTCTGTGGCACTCACTACACTCATCCCCGAGATGTCGTTCAGTGTGGTTGTGACCGAGACAACTCACTCGAGCATGAAGTTCGAGGTCGAGTTGCAGAATGTTGGCCAGGCGGCATATATGCTTTGCGAGGCAGGTGCTACGCCCACGGCTGATGAGGTCTTGGCAGATGGCGTGCAGATGACCACCGAGGATGGTAAGACAGAGTATGTGGTAAACGACCTTGAAGTGACTACAACCTACCAGATTGTTGTAGCGGTGTCGGATCTCACAATGGCCAATAGCCAGGTGCAGAACATAGAGTTCACAACCCAGAAGCGCCCCGATCCCCGCGTAGGTGATTTTTACTATGCGGATGGCACATGGAGCTCGGAGCTCGACGCGGAGGCAAATCCTATCGGTGTGGTGTTCCATGTCGGTAAGCACTCAACCGATAGCTCTTCGTACATGATGAAGGATGGCGCGACTGCAATGGGTGAGTTCCATGGCTATGTCGTAGCGGCATGGGATGCAACATACGATGCAACTAACGGCTCAAACAATGGCGTAGCATGGGGTGTGCAGGGTGTTACCGTAGGCACATCAACATCATTGCAGGACTTCATGGGCTACTCTAACTCGATGAAGGTGCTCGCTGCGGCTGATGGCGTTTTGGCAAATAGCTCATCGGATAACTCCCCAGCGTTCTACAACGCTATGGTCAAGTATGAGGAGTCATATCCCGCTCCAAGCGTGTCATCGGGTTGGTTCGTGCCATCAGCATACCAGTTGCTCTACATCTGGGAGGAGTTCGACCCAACCGATACAGAGGAGGCTGTAATCGAGAATCAGCTTGCGCTTTTGGCAGAGAATGGCTTGGGTGCGAAGATGTATGTTCGCGATAGCGAGTACTGGTCATCTACCGAGTACAGCAATAGCCCCGATACGAAGGCTAACTATGTGGTATTCGATGAGGCATCGACAACTCCTGGCCGTATCGACAACTGGAACAAGCGCAGTAATATGCGTGTGCGCTCCATCTTGGCTTTCTAATCAAGAAGATAACAAATCAATACTAACACATTAATAAAACATTAAAAACCAAATGAAAACTTTTAGACTATTTCAGATGTTCGTAGTCGCTTTGTCGGCTATGGCTTTTGTGGCGTGTGAGGAGCCCGCTCCTGTGACTCCAGATGATGGCGTCGAGCAGCCCACAATCCAGATTGCTACTGGCGAGGCTACCGAGAACACCATCAGCTTCGCAATCACTACTACCAACGCAGATCAGGCTGCATGGGTTGTTATCAAGGCTAACGAGACTACACCCGCAGCGCTTAGCGTATTGCAGCACGGTACTGCTATCGAGTGCAACGCAAGCGTTGATTGCACTGCAAAGAAGCTCAATGCAGAGACAGAGTATAAGATTGTGGTTGCTGTAATGAACAGCAAGTATGTTTCAATGGCGGAGGCTACAATGACAACTCTCGAGTTTGTTGCACCCGACCCCGACGAGGTTGCAGAGCCCCGCATCGGTGATATCTACTACAGCGATGGTACATGGAGCACAGAGCTCGATGACAACAAGACTCCTATTGGTGTTGTCTTCTGCTTGGGCGCAGGCAAGAGCGATGCTGCAAGCCTCTACACAACCAAGGGCGGCGAGCAGATGACCGAGATTAAGGGTTATGTTGTGGCTCTTGTTGACGCTACTAAGGGCGTAAACGATGATGAGGGTGTTGTTTGGAGCTTCTACGATGGCTGGTACAATGGTGCTGGCTGCTCAAGCGAGGTTGACGACTTCCTTGGCTACTCTAACACTCAGGCTATCAAGCAGGCTGCTTTGCGTGATGACTGCCCCGCAGGTGAGTTCAACGGCACAGATATGAGCTTCCCCGCAGCATGGTATGCAAGCGATGGCTTCGAGCTTATGACACCTGCTCCTGACTCATCATCAGGTTGGTACTTGCCCTCAATCTATCAGTTCGACTACCTCTGGAACAAGACATACTTCAACGATGGTAACATGTTGGCAAGCGTAGAGGATACACTCGTTATGCTTAGCGAGCTCGGCTATGCTGATGAGATGTATGTTGTTGATAGCGAGTACTGGTCATCAACCGAGAAGTACGACTCATACGGCGACTCAAGCGTAGCATACTACTTCTGCTTCGATAAGGCTATGTTCCAGCCTGGCTTCGGTACTCACCTCAACAAGTACTGGGCTGTGCGTGTTCGCTCAATGTTGACATTCTAATGAGTAAACAATAAACATTCCCCATATTATGAAAAAGATTTTGAAATTCGCTATTCTTCCACTCTTCGCACTTGCTATGCTTGTAGCATGTGAGGAGCCTGCACCTACTCCTGACCAGCCCACTCCCGACAATCCCACTCCCGACGACCCTGTGAAGGAGGAGATGTTCGAGATTACTGTGTCGAATGTCGCAACAACATCTGCATGGCTCGACATCAAGCCAAAGGATAAGAGCATGAGCTACTATTTCGACCTTATCCCCGAGGAGGATTATGTATCGAGCAACGGTAATGTAGGCGCATTCTTCGAGGCTATCATTGCCTACTACCAGACAATGTATCCCTCTATCGACATCACTACCTTCTTGCCCAACCTCCTATCTATGGGTGACGATTCGGACTCTGTATCAGGTCTTGAGCCCAACACTACCTACTATGCATATGCCGTAGAGGTTAACCCTTCGAATGGTGCTGCTGGTAGCAACTGGAGCGTTGCAAAGTTCACTACTTTGGAGGGTGGCGACCCTGCACAGTGTACTTTTGCCTTCGAGGTGCGCAATGTCTTCGCTACAGAGGTTGAGTTCTCAATCACTCCTTCGGATGAGTCTATCGCTTACTGGTATGCTGTGACATCTGTGGATGGCTATCCTGGCGACCAGCTTCTCCAGGCAGAGGTTAAGCAGCTTATCGACCAGTATGCTGCCGAGAACAACATGACTCTTGAGGATATGATGCCTCGTTTGGTAATGCGTGGTCATGTTGACGACACATGGTTCGAGTTGGAGCGTTCTACATCTTACTACATCTATGCATATGCAATGGATGAGCAGGGTAACGCTGCGGGCCCAATCTACAAGGAGCTCTTCACAACTTTGGATACCGACATCTCAAGCGCAGCAATCGATCTGCAGTGCCGCATCTTCGATGGTGATGAGTTGTATGCATACGACAGCGAGAAGTTCGCAAATGTACAGGGTCGTGCCGTTTTGCAGTGCGAGGCTACTCCTAACGACGCTGCTTACTACTGGCTCATGATGCTCGCTGCTGGCGACTTCACCGACGCTTCGGTATATCCCGATGATGCTACCATCAACGCTATGCTCGAGGCTGGTGGCCAGTTCAACCAGTTGGTAACACACTACTACGCAGACTGGAACGCAACTGCTACATTGTTGGGCTTCGCTGCCGACTACAACATGATTTATGGTCCTTTGACTCGTAACCTCATCACTATCTCGAAGGAGAACTGCGCTCCTGTTAGCGAGTACCTCGAGAACGAGGCTTCACCATATTCACAGGCTATGAGCCTCGCTCCCGCGCGTGTTAACTCTGTGGTTGACACCAAGGTTAAGAGCGGCGCAAAGGCTGGCTTCCGTGCAAATATCTAATTAGCACAGCGGCTAATACGAGCGACCCACAGTCATCCGACTGTGGGTCGTTTTTTTGTTGTTACACCAGTCGCCATCACTTGCAACCGCGCATCCGAAGCAGTGCTCCAACGAGCCTACTCCTCCACCTCAAACATCTCCTTACCTAAACCACATAGAGGGCATGTCCACTCTTCGGACACATCCTCCCATGCCGTGCCTGCTGGAATACCATTCTCTGGATCACCTATCTCAGGGTCGTAAACATAGTGACATGCTGTGCATACATACTTCTTCATAGTCTCGAAAATTAAAGGTTTTAGGCCATACCTATATATATTATAGGCGCGTGTCCTACTCGCTTTGGAGTTATGCAATACGTAGGCCAGAAGTGGGGTGTTGTGCTGTGTGTATACAAAAAAAAGCATCCAACCCATAGGGGTCGGATGCTTTTGCTCTCGCAAGGTGTTGTGGATTACTCCTGCTCAGTTGTCTCCTCTGCTGCAACCTCAGCAACCTCAGCAGTTGCGTTAGGATCAGCCTCGTTCTCGATAACAACCTCCTCAGCAGCAGCCTCGCTCTTTGCCTCGTTCAAAAGGCTGTCGATAACCTCAGTGTTAACAGTCTCAGCCTCCTTCTTGTCTGCAGAGAGTGCAACAACAGAGAGGAGTGTGAAGAATACAACTGCGGCGATCATTGCCCATGTGAACTTCTCGAGGAAGTCTGAAGTCTGGCGAACACCCATTGTCTGGTTAGCAGCACCGAAGTTAGCAGCCATGCCGCTCTTGGGGCTCTGAACCAACACTGCAAGTATCAAAAGGA
Source organism: Alistipes sp. (assembly GCA_045645705.1). Classification (GTDB taxonomy): domain Bacteria; phylum Bacteroidota; class Bacteroidia; order Bacteroidales; family Rikenellaceae; genus Alistipes. The sequence goes on from JAZRJJ010000058.1 coordinate 45,570, forward strand.
TACTTGCGATAGCAATCATAATAATGCAAAAAAGATACATAATCGTTATATAATTTAATTATTCTTCGTTACTTTCTATTTATCTTACCCTCAATTTCGTTGATAAGTCCCGCAAAGTAAATACTTTTTTCTGAATTTAGCAAACTTAATTTGCGATATATCGCTATTGCCTCGCTATATAGCCCCTGATTTTTATAAATTTCTGCCAAATCTTCGCTTATCATATCGTCATCCTCCTCGATTTCCACCTTCGCGAGGTCGTCTGCCGTGCCCTCTTCGGCCACGATGCGATAGTCGTTGAGCTTGAGGAAACGGTCGATGAGGTCGTCGGTCGAGAGGTGAGTCAATCGCGCAACATCTATGAGGCGTTTCGCTATTAGCGCCGTGGGGTGTAATGTCGCTATCAGGCGCGTCTTGGCATCGCAGTTATTGGCCCCCTCCTTGCGTGCAAGAGATAGGCGTGCAGCACTCCACCATGGGTAGCGCTCAACCACAGCCTTGACCTCCTCTATATTAATATGGTTATTTCCTGCCTCCATACTCTATGCATACTACCAGTTTCCGGCTGCTGCCATGTAGATGTCGTTTACGAGGTCCTCGACAATCTCCTCGATAAGCTGGTCCTGAACATCGACCAGGAGCTGCGATGCGTCATAGTCGGCATACGACGAGAAGGAGCGTGCGTTGAACGATGTAGTCTGGTCCACAGCGTTCTGGAATGTTACCTTCACGGTGATGGTGAGGCGGTTCTGCAGTGCATAGTCGCCACTCGACACCGATGCTGTTGTAGAAGAGTAGTTCGTAATCTCGCCCTCGAATGCGAAGTCGCCGCCCTCCTCAACCTGCTGGAGGCGTGTCTGGCGTGAGAACTTGTCGCGCAAGCCCTCGGTCAACACGTTACTCAACGTAGGCGCAACCATGGGTGCGTTGTTCGGAAAGTATGCCACCGAGAATGTCTTGGCCTCGGGTGGGATAGAGCCTCCCGAGAGGTTGTATGTAACCTTGTATCCGCAACTCGTTGCAAAGCAGAGTGATACGACAGTAATAACTGCAATGGCAAATATCGAAATGAGTCTTCTCATAGTGTTTATAGCTTTGTGTTGTCGTCAATTCCTAACGCCTTCATGCGGCGATATAGTGTGCGCTCCGAGATGAAGAGCTCGCGTGCAGCATCCTTACGGCGGTAGCCATGCTTCTGCAACGCCTGAACTATCTGCTCGCGCTGCACATCCTCCTTCGTTAGCTCGTGCATAGGCTCCTCGTCAACCTCCTCATCCACCACATCGTAGTCATAGCTAAGGTCGTTGGTAGGGTGGTTGGGAAGCGCAGGGAGCAGTGCGGTGATATCTTCGCGGCGCTCTGTGGGGGCACTCTGTGGTACATTGCCACGCATCGCCTCCATCATCATGCGCTTGAGGTCGTTGATGTCGCTACGCATGTCGAAGAGTATCTTGTAGAGCAACTCGCGCTCGGTGTTCATGCTCTCGTAGCTGGTGTTGTCGTTGTTGCCACCCACGGTGCGCACCGAGTAGCCATCATTGGGGAGGTAGCGGCGCAGTATGTCGGATGTTATGGTACGGCTCTGCTCGATAGCCGAAATCTGCTCTGCCACATTCTTAAGCTGGCGGATGTTGCCACGCCAGTGGTGAGCCTCGAGCATGGCGCGGGCACCATCATCGAGCGTTATTGCGGGCATCTTGTACTGCAATGCCACGTCGCTTGCGAACTTGCGGAAGAGGAGGTATATGTCCTCTCTGCGCTCGCGGAGGGCGGGCACAACGATGGGCACGGTGTTGAGGCGGTAGTATAAATCCTCGCGGAAGCGACCCTCGGCTATTGCCTGCATTAGGTCGTTGTTTGTCGCTGCCACCACGCGCACATTTGTCTTCTGCACCTTCGCCGAACCAACACGCATATACTCGCCCGTCTGCAATACGCGCAACAGGCGCACCTGTGTCGAAATGGGCAATTCGCCCACCTCATCAAGGAAGATGGTGCCTCCATCCGCCTCCTCGAAGTAACCTTTGCGGCTCTCTATGGCTCCTGTAAACGAGCCCTTTTCGTGGCCGAATAGCTCCGAGTCGATGGTGCCTTCGGGGATGGCGCCGCAGTTTACGGCGATATATTTGTTGTGCTTGCGTGCCGAGTAGGCGTGTATAACCTGAGGGAAGAACTCCTTACCCACGCCACTCTCTCCAGTCACCAAAACCGAGAGATCGGTGGGTGCTACGCGCATCGCCACCTCGAGCGCCGTGTTAAGCGCGGGGGTGTTGCCAATGATGCCGAAGCGTTGTTTTACCGAGAGTAGTTCGTTTGCTGTCATCTGCATTGCCTAATTTACTCGTTGATAACCTCTGTTGGTGTTACTATTGTCGTTGTGGGGAGCGTCTCCTCCAATATCTCTGGTGTGGTGAGCGAGTCTATTGCGGGCAGTGTGTCCACTACAGTTGAGTCGCTCTCGATTATTGTCACGGGGTCGGGGTGGGGTGTCACCACGATGCTCATTTGGCGTGGCCAAAGCAGGTATGCGCCACCTGCGAGTATCGCTATGAAGAGTAGCACCACAATCCAGCCTCTGCCGCCGCCATGCACTCTCTTGCCATGTCCCGACTCCTCGCGCTTCTTGTTCTTTCGGCTGTCATACTTCAAGCCACGGAGATAGGCATCGGGCTTGCCGAGTGTCAGGCCATCATCCTCTGTCTGCTGCTTGCGCTTCGATGTGCGCTTTGCTGGGCTCTCCGCTGTGGGCTGCACCACGCGGCGCTGGGGCTTTGCCTCGCGCGGAGGTATGCGCTCCTGGATAACCTCTACTGGGGGCTTGATGTTGCCTCCGAATATCTTCTGGCGTGGTGCGGGGGTGAACGATATGGTGTTGTTGATGTCGGCCGAGAACTCGCCCAAGCCCTCAATCTTCATCTTTCCGCTAACGGTAATAGCGTGGCGCACCTCGAACACAAAACGGTCGATTGCACCATTAGCCTCGAGCTCGCGCATACCTGCGTCCATGAGCAGCGAGCGGAGTACGCCATCGTCGCCACGCATGAGGTCGGAGAAGATGATTGCTCCCGACGACTGCTTAACGATGAACGTTCCCAGCTTCGGCACACAGAGTCGCTTGTTGTGCTTGAGGTATTCTACTATTATGTTAGTTAAAATCTCCACGCGTGCGTATAGTAAATAATCGCACAAAGGTACGAAAAAAATATTAATTACGGAATTGCTATGCGCCAAAATAGCTGAAAATTATAGCACCTTTGACCATTCTCGCGGGTGAATGGGTGGCTATAGGCGTGGGAAATGGTTGATGGGGGTGTAGTTGCCCTCCTGGTCGTGGGCGTAGCAGTAGGTTGTTAATCCGTTGGTTATCACCACATAGCGGCACTTGAGTATGGAGTTGTAGCGCACCGCCTGTGCCAATACCTCGTTGTCGATTTTGATGTTTGGCTCTTTGCACTCCACGACGATGTGGGGCTCTCCCGCATTGTCCACAGCCACGATGTCGGCACGCTGTGCCATGCCGTTAATCTCCACGGGGTACTCCTCGACAATCTGTTGTGGCTGGAGGTTGCACTTCTCAAGCATAAACTCCACGACATGACGACGCACCCACTCCTCGGGCGTGAGCACAAGCCACTTGCCACGCACGCGGTCGAAGACCTCGGTGCGGCCACACTCTCCGCGGCGTGCGCGAAGGTGGATGGGAGGGAAGTTTAGCTTGGGGTACTCCATGGTTTATGTTGTGCGTTTTGGTGCTTATCCTCGCAAAATTAGATAAAATTTCGTGAAGCCACAAACTTATTTTGTGATTACTCGTTGCGAGATGCTTGTGTTGAGACAAAAAAGTAATATCTTTGCACAAATTAAACAAGCAAACAGATATGAATATCAATATTGATGAGCGCGTTGAGCGTGCTCGCAACTACTTCCTCGAGGGATACAACTGTGCCCAGGCAGTGGTTATGGCCTTCGACGATGTCATGGCTATGGATGTCGTGGCACTTGCCCGCCTTGCCGCACCCTTTGGTGGCGGCATGGGTCGTATGCGTGAGGTGTGCGGAACGGTTAGCGGCATGACCATGGTGGCGGGTGCCATAGAGCCCTCGGTAGACCCCAATAATATGTCGCAGCGTCAGGCAAACTATGCTCTTGTTCAGGCATTTGCCGAGCGCTTCCGCAACGAGAATGGCGACATCGTTTGTCGCCGCCTCTTAGGTCTTGAGCCTATGGTAGAGCGTGCCGAAACTGCTATGCCCTCGGAGCGCACTGCGGAGTACTACAAGAAGCGCCCATGTGTGGAGTATGTAGCGTGTGCCGCCCGCATCGTAGCGGAGCACCTCGCCGCAATGAATGCCTAACTTATAATTAGAATCAAGATGTCAAAACTTAAGATTGACTACTCAAAACTCGCCCTCAGGAACGACTCCGCGGAGGTTGTTGCGGGCAGAGGAAAAAATATCATCCCGCCACCCGAGCGAGAGCCGATGTGGAAGGCATACCTTGAGAAGTTCAAGGACCCCATTATAGTAGTCCTCCTTGTCGCATTTATGCTCTCGGTCTGCTTGTCGCTCTACGAGATTTTTGCCGAGGGTGGCGCGTGGTCGCTCATGTTCGAACCCGTGGGTGTGCTTGTGGCGCTGTTGCTCGCTACGGGCGTTGGCTTCATCTTCGAGGTCAAGGCGAATAGGGAGTTCGAGATATTGAACAAGGTCAAGGACTCGCGCCCCATCAAGGTGTTGCGCGCGTCGGAAGATGGTGGCCAGCCCCGCCTGATGCAGATTGCAAAGCAGGATGTAGTTGTTGGTGACATCGTGCGCCTGGAGAGTGGTGACGAGATTCCTGCCGATGGTATACTCTTGGACTGCAAGCAGTTGAAGGTGGATGAGTCGAACTTTACGGGCGAGACCTACGCTAATAAATATGTCGATGAGGCCGACTTCGATAGGGATGCGACCTACGATTCTAACTTCCTGCTGCGCGGCTCAACGGTCATCGAGGGCAATGGCGTTATGCGCGTCACGGCTACGGGTGTCGATACCGAGGAGGGACGCGGCGTAGCCCTTGCAAGCGAGGGTAGCGATGTCAAGACTCCACTCAACCTGCAACTCGAGCAGCTCGGTAATTGGATTTCGAAGGCGAGCTTCATCATCGCGACATTGATTATCGTTGGCCGTATGCTCTACTTCTGGCTCTCGGGAGGCTTCGGCGAGGCATTCTCGTGGGTCGGTTTCATGTCGTTTGCCTTGAACTCGGTGATGATTGCCGTTACGCTTATCGTTGTTGCGGTGCCCGAGGGTCTGCCCATGAGCATCACGGTGAGCCTTGCTTTGAGCATGCGCCGCATGCTTAGGGAGAACAGCCTTGTGCGCAAGTTGCACGCCTGCGAGACTATGGGTGCTGCGACGGTGATTTGTAGCGATAAGACGGGTACTCTTACCAAGAACCGCATGACCGTAATGGCCTTTGATGCGGGCGACGAGGCACTCGTGGAGGATATCTATTGCAACATAGCAACCAACTCAACAGCCGAGCTTACAACCGATGACGATGGCAAACTCATGGTCATTGGCAACCCCACCGAGGGCGCACTCCTTATGTGGTTGAAAAATAGGGCGATAGACTATGCTTCGTATCGTGATGCTTATGCCGTTCTGGAGCAGGTGCCATTCTCTTCCGAGACCAAGTCTATGAGTACGACCGTTAGTTGTGATGGCGTCGTAGTGCGATATATCAAGGGTGCTCCCGAGATTGTTATGGCGATGTGTGACCGCTTGGCTGGCAACCGCACGCGCGAGGAGTACGAAGCTCTGCTTCTGTCACATCAGCAGCGCGCTATGCGTACCCTCGGCTTTGCTATGCAGCGCATCGAGAATGGTGTTGCGGGCGAGGTCATCTTCCTCGGTGTTGCGGGCATCGCCGACCCCATTCGTGACGATGTCGCCGAGGCTATTGATACTTGTATGAACTCCGCGGGCGTGCGTGTCATCATCGTTACGGGTGACACGCCAGGCACCGCGCGCGAGATTGGCCGACAGATAGGCCTTATAACCTCTGAAGAGGAGGGTCAGATTATCACAGGACCCGAGTTCGCAGCCCTCACGGATGAGAAGGCTCGCGAGATGCTCAAGGCTCGCACACTGAAGATTATCGCCCGCGCCCGCCCCGATGATAAGGCGCGCCTCGTAATGCTCCTGCAGTCCAATGGCGAGGTTGTGGCGGTTACGGGTGATGGCACGAATGATGCCCCTGCGTTGAGCAAGGCACAGGTGGGTCTCTCGATGGGTGACGGTACCTCGCGTGCCAAGGAGGCGAGCGACATCACCATTATTGACAACTCCTTCGCGAGCATCAACAAGGCGATTATGTGGGGCAGGTCGCTCTACTTGAACATCCGCCGCTTCATCATCTTCCAGATGACCATCAACCTCTGCGCTTGCCTTATCGTGCTGGCGGGTGCCTTCATGGGTCTCGACTCGCCACTCACGGTGACGCAGATGCTGTGGGTAAACCTCATCATGGATACCTTTGCTGCTATGGCCTTGTCGTCGTTGCCTCCCGATAGGGGTGTGCTCTGCGAGAAGCCCCGCAAGGCTAATAGCCACATTATAGATGGCCGCATGTTGCGATTTATCGTGGGCGGAGGTTTGACATTCTTCGTCATCCTTGTCGCCTTGTGGCAGTTCTTGTGGCATAAGCAGATTGAGAGTGTTGCGGAGATGCTCACGCTCGACTCCATGCGTATCTTCTTCCTCGAGGTATTCAGCGCCGAGAAGGTCGCTAACCACCTCACGGGCTACGAGATGGGAGTCTTCTTCTCGATATTCGTTATGTTGCAGTTCTGGAACTTGTTTAACGCCAAGTACTTCCGCACCGACCGCAGCCTTCTGCTCGATATTGTAGACCTCTTCCGCGCGCCACACAAGGTCAAGGAGTCGTACAACGCTATGTTCCTTGCTATTTTGGTAGTTATCCTTGTGGGTCAGGTGGTTATCGTAACCTTCGCGGGTCAGTTCTTCAGCGTTGCGCCCTTGTCGGTTATGGACTGGGTGTGGGTGTGTCTGCTCACGATGCCCGTGCTGCTTCTGCCCGATGTATGTCGTTTTGTGCGAGGCCTAAAATGAGGCTGAATAAAAAGTGTATTTTGTCGTTACGCTTGCCCTCAAAATGCTCATTTACGCTCAGTAAACTCCGCTTTTTCGGGCTTCGCAAGCCTAAAACTACATCTTTTTATTCAACCTCAAAAAGAAATAGGGATGGCTAAATTACTTAGTCATCCCCATTTTTTTATACTTAGTACAACTTTATATACTCGTATGTGTTGCCGACTTTTGTCAGGTAGCGCTCGAACTCCTCGCGCGAGATAACCACCGTGAAGCGGTTGTCGTTGGGGTGGAAGCTCAGCGCGGGCTGCTGGCGCAGGGTCTCATCGAGGAAGAGGTGCACATGGTTCTCCGTGTCGTTGATAAGACCGAAGGGCGACACCGAACCAGGCGAGAGGCCCAGCCACTTCAGCATACGCTCGGGCGAGGCGAATGAGAGTTTGCCCTGCTTAAGAATATGCTCAAGGTCGTGAATGGCCATCGACTGCTCCGAGTCGAATACAACCAGATAGTGGCGGTTGCCCTTGTGGTTGCGGAAGAAGAGGTTCTTGCAGTGCTTCGAACCATCCTGTCGCCAATACTGGCGTGCTATCTCGATTGTGGGTGCCTCGGGGTGCTCATACCACGAGTACTCTATGCCTTGCTCATCGAGCCATCTGAATACATTATCGCGTCTTTCCATATCGCAAATATATAAAATTCTCCGCAAAGTTGTTGTCGAAACCGAATAAAATTCCTAACTTTGTAAGGATAAACCGAAAACTAAATTTATACACAATACTATGAATGTAAACACTATTCGCGAGAAATTCAACGAGAAATTCGGTACGCAGGGCGAACTCTTCACCTCGCCTGGCCGCATCAACCTCATCGGCGAGCACACCGACTACAACGGTGGCTTTGTCTTCCCTGGCGCTATCGACAAGGGTATGGTGGCGGAGATTAAGCTCAATGGCACAGATAAGGTGCGCGCCTACTCCGTAGACCTTGAGGACTATGCCGAGTTTGGCCTCGATGAGGAGGATGCTCCCGCTGCAAGCTGGGCGCGTTACATCTTCGGTGTGTGCCGCGAGATTCAGAAGCGTGGCGGTAAGATTGCGGGCTTCGATACAGCATTTGCTGGCGATGTGCCCCTCGGTGCAGGTATGTCATCTTCGGCTGCCCTCGAGTCTACATTTGCCAACGCCCTCAACGAGCTCTTCTCGCTCGGCATCGACCGCTTCGAACTTGCACGCATCGGCCAGTCTACCGAGCATAACTACTGCGGTGTTAAGTGCGGCATCATGGATCAGTTCGCATCCGTATTCGGCAAGGCGGGACACCTCATGCGCCTCGACTGCCGCTCTATGGAGTTTGAGTACTTCCCCTTCGACCCCGAGCAGCATGGCTACAAACTCGTTCTTCTCGACTCTGTTGTTAAGCACGAACTCGTAGGCTCACCCTATAACGACCGCCGTGCCTCATGTGAGCGCGTAGCAGCCACACTTGGTCAGGAGTTCCTCCGTGGTGCAACTATGGAGCAGCTCGAGGCCATCAAGGATAAGATTTCCGACGAGGACTACAAGCGTGCACGCTACGTCATTGGTGAGGAGCAGCGAGTGCTCGACGTGTGCGAGGCACTCAAGCGCAACGACTACGAGACCGTGGGTAAGCGCATGTACGAGACACACTGGGGCATGTCACGCGACTATGAGGTGTCATGCGAGGAGCTCGACTTCCTTGCTACCGTTGCCGAGGAGTGTGGCGTAACAGGCTCACGCATCATGGGTGGCGGCTTCGGTGGCTGCACCATCAACCTCGTTAAGAGCGACCTCTACGACAACTTCATCGCAACCGCCAAGGCACGCTTCAACGAGAAGTATGGCCACGAGCCCAAGGTGTATTCAGTAGTAATCTCCGACGGCGCCCGCAAACTTTAATTTCTTGTGATAAGGGGTCATCTGCGACCTCTCAATCCAAAGAGCGAATGGGAAATACGCTATAGTATGTCCCATCCGCTCTTTCTCTTTATCGAGGCCACATCTAACCCCTTCTGACAAGAAATTAGGGGTGGTGCTAATTAAATAAGTTAGGGAGTTTAAGAATTAAAATTACTCCCTAAACTCCCTACGCTTTGTGGCTTATTTTGTGCCTACTCGCACATCTCGAAGATGCGCTCTACATCTTTGGGTGTCAGGGTTTTGAAGCCCTTGATGTCGCCATAGCGGCATGCCTTTTGTGCCATTGTGGGGTAGTCCTCGCGCTTGATGCCCACTTCGGACAATGTGCGCTGCAAGCCCAGCGTGTCGAACAAGAACTCCGCAGTTCGGCGGATGCTCTCCTTCGCAATGGCCATCTTATCCATCTTCGCGTCGATGCCAAAGACATTTACGCCAAACTGTACATACTTATCTACCGTAGTCTCGTCCAGGCAGTACTCCATCCAGCGGGGTGTGAGGATAGCCAGGCCCAAGCCGTGTGTGATGTCGTAGATTGCCGAGAGCTCATGCTCCATGGGGTGGCAGCTCCACGCCTTGCGCTTACCGCCATTGATGAAGCCGTTGATTGCCCACGACGATGTCCACATAAGGTTTGCGCGCGCCTCATAGTTATCGGGCTCTGCAAGGGCGATGGGGGCATACTTGACGATGGTCTTGAGCATACCCTCCATAAATGTGTCGAGCATATACAAGTCATCCTGCGTGTTGAAGTATACCTCCATTATGTGCGACATGATGTCTGCCGAGCCACACGCCGTCTGGTATTTGCTTACCGAGTAGGTGAGTGTGGGGTCGAGGAACGACACCTTGGGAAGGAGTGGCTGTGCAAGGCGGCCGAGTTTGTCGCCTGTTGCGAGGTTTGAGATAACACCCGCGGTATCCATCTCCGAGCCTGTTGCGGCGAGCGTGAGGATGGTCACGATGGGCAGTGCGCGCTCGATGGGCTTGGCATTGGCACCGAAGAACTCCCATGGGTCGTGCTCCACGCAAGCACCCGCAGCCATAAACTTCGTAGCGTCGATGGTAGAGCCACCACCCACGGCGAGCAGCACGTCGATATTCTGCTCCTTACAAATCTTGACACCCTCGCGCACCGACTCGATGCGTGGGTTGGGCTCGATGCCCGAGAGCTCGAAGACCTCTGCGCCAGCATTGCGCAACTCCGCGATTACTCTATCATAGAGGCCGTTACGCTTGATAGAGCCACCACCGTAAGTGAGCAACACGCGCTTGCCGAAAGATAAAATCTCCTTGCCGAGGTTGCCCAACTGGTTCTCGCCGAAGTAGACCTTCGTGGGGATGTTATAGATAAAAGGGTTCATTGTCTGATAGTTTTTGTTAATAAATATATGTACTGAATGCAAAGATAGGATTTTTTTTATATCTTTGCAACGCATTTTGCATATAACCGATTCAGTTCATTAGACTATGTTGAGTAGAAGATTGCTCCGAGTGAAGGTCGCAAAGAGCCTTTACGCACATCTTAAATCAGGCTCCGACAACCTTAAGGCCTCGGAGAAGAACCTCGTTGAATCCATCGATAAAGCATACGACCTCTATTTCCAGATGATGTCACTCATCGTTGAGGTGTCGCGCTATGCCGAGAGCCGTCAGGAGTTGGCAAAGCAGAAGAAACTCGCTACTTACGAGGATCTCAACCCCAACCGCCGCTTCGTGGATAACCCCATTGTCGCGCTCATCGCAAACAGCGACTCTGTAAACGATGTACTCGCATCGCGCAAGCTCTCGTGGGCAAACCACTTCGACACGGTTAAGGATGTCTACAACCGCCTTATGGAGGCAGAGTTCTACACCAAGTATATGGCTCTTCCCACGGCATCGTTCAACGATGACCGCCGCTTTGTTGAGGACTTCTACATGTGGCTCGAGGAGGATGACGCGATGTTGGAGGTGTTGAACGAGATGTCGCTCTTGTGGTGTGACGACTACGGCTTCGCACTCTACATGGCATTGCGCACCGTGCAGAACACCAAGCAGAGCCACGACATGCTCCGCGTGTTGCCCAAGTTCAAGAGCGACGAGGACCTCGACTTCGCACGCACACTATTCATCAAGTCGTTGGTGCAGTATGAGGACAACCAGGAGATTGTAGACCGCTACACCCAGAACTGGGATGTTGAGCGCGTGGTGTTCATGGATAACCTTATCATCTCTATCGCTATCACGGAGTTGGTTGTATTTGACTCTATCCCCGTCAAGGTTACACTCGACGAGTGGATTGACATCGCGAAGTACTACTCATCGCCTTCGAGCAGCACCTTCGTGAACGGCGTCTTGGATAAGGTCGTTGCGGACCTCACAGCCGAGGGTCGCATCGCAAAGAGTGGCCGCGGTCTGCTCTAATAAGGAGTGTCGCCATGCACGCTTTTTACCGCCTGACAGCCCTTGTGGCACTCGTTTTGTTTGTCGTAGCCTGTGGTGCAAAGCAGACAAAGAGCAGTGCGGAGGATGTGGCGAGCGATATGGTAGCAGAGCCTGTGGTTCTCGAGGCGGAACTTGCCGAGGGATATACCGCAGAGGTGATAGCGGAGTTTGGCGTTGTTGAGGCGCGCTCCGTTGTTGAGATGCCCATCCGCGTGAAGAACAATACCGACGAGCCCATCGCGCTTCTCGACTACTCGACTACTTGCCGCTGCACCACGCTTGCGTTGCCCCGCACAGCAATCGAGGCGGGTGGCGAGAGTGATGTTGTTTTGACCTTCGACTCGCGTGGCGAGTGGGGAGGCGTGGGTAACTTCCTTGAGGTCGAGACCTCGAACCCCGAGTGTGGCTTTGTGGTGTGGATGGCTGCTATGGTGGAGTAGCCGTAGCGACCAAGAATTTGGCAAAGAGGAGCGAATATTTTGGTAATATGAGAATTATTCCTACCTTTGCCGATGTACTAAAAAGTGCAAACAACTAATAAATTAAATAATTACAATTATGAATTTGCTTTTTATTCAGAACGATGGTGCTGAGGCAACTGTTGTTGAGGCAGCAGAGGCTCCCGTAGTTGATACAGCGGTTGAGGCTACAGAGACAGTTACCGAGGAGCCTGCAGTTGAGGAGGTTTCTCAGCCCGAGCCTACATTCATGCAGCAGTATGGCATGTGGTTCATGATTCTTGGTATGATTGTTATCATGTACCTCTTCATGTGGCGTCCCGAGCAGAAGCGTCGTAAGCAGATGCAGCAGTTCCGCGATGGCCTCAAGAAGGGTGACAAGATTATCACTGCAGGTGGTATCTACGGCGTTATCAAGGAGGTACACCCCACATCATTGCTTATCGAGGTAGATAGCAACGTAACACTTCGCATCGACAAGAATATGGTTGTTGGTGATCCTGCACAGGGCATCCAGCAGTAATTTTCTTTCTTGTGATAGTGGTGCTACTCTGTCACTTCAATCAAAATGGCGAATGGGAAATACGAGGAGTATGACCCATCCGCCATTTTTTCATGTCAGCACCACATTAGCACCACTCTGACAAGAAAGAGTTTGCGATAGTGGCGCTATAGACCACTCTAAAAAAAGATTACCCAGGGTTGAAATCAGCCCTGGGTAGTTTTTTTTGTGTTCGGTAGAGAGTGGTGGCGTAGACCCCTATGCGTTCAGCTTGTCGAAATACTCAAAGAAGCGCTCCTTGTAGTTCTCACCCAAGGGGATGTACTCGCCGTTGTCGAGGAAGATGCGACCCTTGGTGTAGCTCGCAATGCGCTTTACGTTGACGATGTAGGAGCGGTGTACGCGCATGAAGCCATCGGCGGGGAGCGTGGTCTCCATGTTCTTGAGGCGGAAGAGGGTGGTGATGGTCGAGCTACCCTCGATATGCAGGCGCACATACTCGCCCGCGCTCTCCAGATATACGATGTCGGCAACCTTCACGAGCTGCGTCTTGTAGTCCGCCTTCACCGATATTACCTCCTTGTCTGTGGTCTCGGCCTCGTTCTGCGCTATGGCACTCTCGGCGGCATGGCAGCGCTCCACAAGGTCGACAAGCGAGATGACCTTCTGCGTAGCCTTCATGAACTCCTCATACGAGAATGGCTTGAGGAGATAGTCAATGGCATTTAGCTTGAAGCCCTCGAGTGCAAACTCGGGGTGCGCTGTGGTGAATATGATGTAGTGTCCAGCGTCTATGCTGCGCACAAAGTCCAGACCGTTCATATCGGGCATGTTGATATCCACAAAGAGGAGGTCTGCTTTGGTTGTTTTGAGCACCTCTAGAGCCTCCATGGCGCTGCGGCACACGGCAACCAACTCGAGTTGCTCGGTGCGCTCTATGTAACTCTTTATCTTTCGGAGAGCCATGGGCTCGTCGTCAATGGCGATACATCTAACCATAATATTTCTATATATTAGAAGGGTTTGTTAATTGGAATTACAAGCTCCACGATATATTTGTTGTTGCTCGTGCTGTCGGTTGTGAGCGTGTAGCTCTTGCCGAAGAGCAGGTCGAGGCGCTTGGTTATGTTGTTCAGGCCGATGCCACTATGCTCTGTGGTGTTTGCCGAGTGGCGGCTGTTCGATACTACGCATGTCAGCGAGCCCTTGTCCACCGCGATGTTGATGTCGATGTATGACTCCTTGTGGTAGCTGATGCCGTGCTTGAAGGCGTTCTCCACCAACACGATAAGCAACAGCGGAGGCATCTTCACCTTGCGGCATGTGAGCGGGTCGGGAGTGTTTATCGTAATCCTAACATCGTCGATGTAGCGTATGCGCATCAGCTCTATGTAGTTGTGCAGGAACTCCACCTCCTTGTCGAGCGTTGTGTGGCTGCCACTCGAGTCGTAGAGCACATGGCGTAACATTCGCGACAGCTCCATGACGCTATGCTTGGCGAGCTCCGTGTCGAAGTCTATCATCGCGTGGATGTTGTTGAGCGTGTTCATCAAAAAGTGTGGGTTTATCTGATACTTCAGATACTGCATCTCGTTTTCGATGCTCTGCTTCTCAAGCTCCGTCATGCGCTGCTCGGTCTCCAGCGTGCGGTAGTAGAGCTTAATCATGGAGTTGGCACCCGCCATCAGAACGCCGATGATAACGTTCCAATACCACTCCAAGTCGGTAAACGAAGCCTTGTCGCGGAGGTTGGCATCGCCCTGCCAGTACTGGAAGTCGCCAATCTCGATGGTGCCGAATATGGCGAAAATCATAGCAAGCAGCAACAGGCTGTATGTTATGTATCGGTTGCGCAACAGGAGGCGTGGTGCGAGCAGCGTGGTGTTTACCATGAAGATGACGAAGTATGGGGCGATCTTACCCCACGAGATAATCACCTTGTTGAAGTCGACAGCATGCTCACTCATCAGGTGAGCGTTCATAAATGGAATAAGGAATATGGCTACCCACACAAGTGTGTATAGCATATTCTCGCCAAGTCGCCAATATCTAACAGTCTTCATATTTTGCAAATGTAATAATTTCGCTCCACAATTCAAAATATAGGGGGTGTTATTAAATGTAGGAGTTGAATTATTAAATAAAAGATGTTAACTTTGTGAGGATTTGTGGTGGTCGTTGTGCCACGCTTTTTTGGTTTATAACATAGCAAGCCGTCCCGTGGTGGCGACTTGTTCTACTCTATAGATTATGTTGAAGGGATTGCTTTTTGATATGGATGGTGTGCTTGTCAACAACCTTGAGGTGCACCGCGAGGCCTTTGCCGAGTTCTTCCGCCGCTATGGTGTGGAGCGCACGTTCGACGAGCTAAGCCGCGTGTTTGGCAAGGGTAACGATGATATTATGGGCGAGCTTATGCCCCGCGAGGTCGTGGAGCGCGTTGGCATCCGCGAGCTTGGCAACGAGAAGGAGGCTATCTATCGCGAGATATATGCTCCGACGATTGTGCCACAGCCTGGCTTGTTGGATTTCCTTGCCGAGAGTGAGCGCGAGGGTCTGCGAGCTGCCGTGGGCTCGTCGGGCTATAGGGCGAATGTCGATTTCGTGTTGGATAAGTGCAACATACGCCGCTATTTTGAGGCTGCGGTTGCGGGCGATGAGGTTACGCGCTGCAAGCCCGACCCCGAGATTTATCTCACGGCGGCGGCGAAGTTGGGCCTCGAGCCACACGAGTGTGTGGTGTTTGAGGATGCCGAGGCGGGCATAGAGTCAGCCAAGCGCGCAGGTATCAAGGTGGTAGCCCTTGCCACAACCTTCGACCGTGAGTTCTTGAGCCACACCGAGGCCGATGTCATCGTCGACGACTTCCGCGATGTGACGGTGGCGATGTTGCGCGAGCTTGTTGAGGGTTAGACGCGGTTGAGGAGCCTTGTGACTACGGGGATGCGTATCATGAGGTCGAACAAACGCGCGGGGATGATGGAGCATACCGCGACCACGAACTTGGTGAATAGTCCAGGTATAAGGCGCCTTCTGCCACGCATCATTGCGCGTGTTCCGCGTCGGGCGATGGTCTCTGGGCGGTGCATGACGCCGAGGCGCACAAACCACTTGCGCCACGAGGGCTTGAGGTTGTAGAGGGGTGTGTCTACCGCACCTGGGAATACGGCCGTGACGCTTATGCCGTGGCGGTGGAGCTCATACCATAGCGCAAAGGCGAGGCTCTTGATGTAGGCCTTTGTTGCGCTGTAGTGCGAGATGGTGGGGTAGGGTAACCACGCTGTGGATGAGGACATTAGGAGTATGCGACCATGTTTTCGCTCCTTCATAGCCTCTCCAAAATATCGGCATAGGAGTGTCGTCGTTGTGCAGTGCAGACCCACGATAGTCTCAAGGCGTTTGGGCTCGGTGCGTGTGAGCGTCGAGAAGAGCAACATGCCGGCGTTGCAGATGAGGATGTCGACCTGCCAACCTTCCGCGGTGCACCTGTCGAAGATGCTCTTTGCGGCATCTGCGGCTGCGAGGTCTGCGTAGATGTAGTGCGCCGTGATGTCGTACTTCGCGCGTAGCTCTGCCGTTACCGCCTCCAGCTCCTTGGGCTGGTTGCTCACGGCTATGATGTTGTAGCCGCGCCTTGCCAACTCGTGGGTATAGCAGCGACCGATGCCTGAGGATGCTCCTGTGATTAATGCGTAGTTCATACGACAAAGATACAACTTTTTAAGCAATGGCAAAAAAGATAGAGAAGACAAATGCTGCCCGCCTCTTGGATAGGGCGAAGATAGCGTACGACCTTGTGCCCTATACGGTGGATGAGGATAACCTCGCGGCTACGCATGTCGCCGAGGAGCTTGGCGAGGATATAGCCACGGTGTTTAAGACGCTTGTGCTGCGTGGCGACAGGGCGGGACTCTTCGTCTGCGTCATCCCTGGCGACAAGGAGGTGGACCTCAAGGCTGCGGCGCGCGTCTCGGGAAACAAGAAGGCCGACCTCATACCCATGAAGGAGTTGCTGCCCACAACGGGATATATCCGAGGTGGCTGCTCACCCATCGGCATGAAGAAGCCGCTGCCGACCTTCATTCACTCCACCTGCCTCGACCACGAGCGCATATACATCAGTGCGGGAGTGCGTGGCCTGCAGATTGGCATCGCCCCGAGCGACCTTGTGGCCTTTGTGGGTGCCATGGTGACTGACCTCGTGTAATGTTTCCCACCTCGTATAACAACAAAGGGATACCTGTTATGGGTATCCCTTTTGTCGTTTCGTAGGCGTAGGCTACTTTGCCTCTGACTCGCAGTAGACGCAGCGCACGATGCCCTCCGAGTGCTCGAAGCGACGGCGTACGGGCTCCAAGTTAGAGATGCAGAGTGGGTTAGGACACTTGCACTCCATAGCCTCGCCACCATGGTCGAAGGTGCGGTTTGCATCGTTCTGCCACTCCAAGAGCTTCACGATGAGCGCCATACGCACGAACTTACCATTCTCCACCTGACGGAAGTATGCCGCGCGTGGGTCGTCGTCAACATCTATTGCAATCTCGTTGACACGGGGTAGTGGGTGCAAGACTGCCATGTGCTCCTTCGCGCCACGCATCTTCGCAGCATCGAGGACGAAGCAGTCCTTAACTCGCTCATACTCATCCAAGTCCGTAAAGCGCTCCTGCTGCACGCGTGTCATGTAGAGGATGTCTACCTCGCCAATTACGCTCTCGATGTCCGCCACCTCGCGGTATTCGATGCCATTGCGGTCGCACACATCGCGCTTGATGTAGTCGGGCAATGCCAACTCTGGGGGCGCGATAAGTATGAACTTGGTGTTGGCGTAGCGTGTCATCGCCTTGATGAGCGAGTGCACGGTGCGGCCATACTTGAGGTCACCAACCAAACCGATGGTCAAGTTATCGAGCCTGCCCAACTCACGCTTGATGGTGAGCAGGTCGGTCATCGTCTGTGTGGGGTGGCTGTGTGAGCCGTCGCCAGCGTTGATGATGGGTGTGCGTGACACCTCCGTAGCGGCGAGGGGTGCACCCTCCACCTTGTGGCGCATGGCGATGATGTCGGCGAAGCAGTTCATAACCCTCACGGTGTCCTGCACGGTCTCACCCTTCGATACTGACGATGACTTGGCATCGGCAAAGCCCAGAACATTACCACCAAGCTCCATCATTGCTGCGGTGAAGCTAAGGCGTGTGCGGGTGCTGGGCTCGTAGAATAGCGTAGCGAGCTTCTTGCCGCGGCACACCTCGCTATACTTCGCACGGTTGGCGATGATATCCTCGGCGAGGGCGATAATCTCGGCAATCTCCTGTACCGAAAGGTCGGTAGGGTCAATCAAGTGTTTCATTACGCTCTTCCTGTTATTGTATTACTTAATCCAGCTCTCGTCAGAGGGGTTGTTGCGGAACTTAAGGATGCGCTCCTTGTCCTCAGCCTTGATGTAACCCTCCTCGGCTGCCACCTCTACGAGGGCGTCGAGGTTAGAGAGTGAGTAGTTCTTAGCCTCGGCAGCAGCCAAGCGGTCCAAGCCCTTCTGCATGCCGTAAGTGAAGATGCTCACGATACCCAAAACATCGGCACCTGCGTTGCGCAATGCCTCGACTACCTCGATGCAGCTACCTGCAGTAGAGATGAGGTCCTCGACAACAACTACCTTCTGGCCAGCCTCGAGCTTACCCTCAATCTGGTTGCCACGGCCGTGGTCCTTAGAGCCAGAGCGAACATAACCCATGGGGAGGTTGAGGATGGTAGCGGTGATAGCAGCGTGTGCGATACCCGCAGTTGATGTACCCATCAACACCTCTACCTCGGGGTAGTGCTTGCGGATGAGCTCTGCAAGACCCTCCTCCACGTGGTTACGCACCTCGGGAGCGGTGAGTGTAAGACGGTTGTCACAGTAGATAGGGCTCTTGATGCCGCTTGCCCATGTGAAGGGCTGCTCGGGGCGCAAGAATACTGCACCAATTGAAAGCAAATCTTTCGCAATCTTCTTTTCCATAGTCTATTTTATTTTTAATTCGTTCGGTTAATTATGTTAACTTTTATGCCTCGGCAAACTCCTTCATGCAACGCTCGTATGCGGCAACGGGGTCGTCAGCAGCAGTGATGGGGCGGCCTACGACGATGAAGTCGGAGCCAATCTCGCGAGCACGCTCGGGAGTAGTCACGCGCACCTGGTCGCCAACATCGCCATCAGCGAAGCGTACACCTGGCGTTACGGTCATGAACTCCTTGCCACATGCCTCCTTAACCATCGCAGCCTCAAGGGGTGAGCACACTACGCCATCCAAGCCCGCAGCCTTTGCGTTCTCGGCATACTTAACGATAGTGTCGTTGATTGAAGCACCAATCAAGAGCTCCTTCTGCATGCGCTCCTCCGAAGTAGAGGTGAGCTGTGTCACGGCGATAAGCAAGGGGCGTGTGCCATCCTCGCGTGTGAGACCCTCGATTGCGGCCTTCATCATATCCACAGTGCCCGCTGCGTGAACATTAGTCATGTCAACATCGAGGTTGCGAAGCACTGACATCGCCTTCTTCACTGTGTTGGGGATGTCGTGCAACTTGAGGTCGAGGAAGATGCGGTGACCGCGCTCCTTGATGGTGCGCACGATCTCGGGACCCTCGGCATAGAAGAGCTCCATGCCAATCTTCACGAAGGGCTTGCGGCCTGTGAACTTATCTAAGAAGTTAAGTGTCTGCTCCTTGCTGCTGAAATCGCAAGCAATAATTACATCACGCTTACTCATAATTTTTCTCTATAGTTTTAGTTTTTTTACTTTACAATACCGATAATGTCGCTCAGGCGCTCGATGCCGAGGCGCTCCATCTCCTTGGGCAATGCCTCGATAATCTCCTTTGCGGCGTATGGGTTCTTGAGGTTAGCAGCACCCACCTGCACGGCTGTGGCACCTGCCATCATCATCTCGATGACGTCCGACGCAGAGCTTACGCCACCGCAACCCATAACGGGGATGTTGCAGGCGTTAGCAACCTGATATACCATGCGCACAGCAACGGGGAAGATGGCGTCACCCGAGAAACCGCCCATCTTATTGGCGATAACGGGCTTGCGACGCATGGTGTCGATGCGCATACCCAACAAAGTGTTAATCAGGCAGATACCATCAGCACCCGCCTCCTCGCACGCCTTGGCGATAGCAACGATGTCCGTAACATTGGGGCTGAGCTTGATGAATACGGGCTTCGTAGTAACGGCCTTCACGCGGCGTGTAACCTCGGCTGCCGACTCGGGCTGTGTGCCGAAGCTCATACCGCCATTATGCACATTGGGGCACGATACGTTGACCTCGATAATCTCCACCTGCTCCTCCTTGTCAATCTTGGCGCAGCACTCCTCATACTCCTCCAACGAGAAGCCGCTGATGTTGGCTACGATGGGGTTGTGGAAGATGGTGCGGAGGTGGGGTAGCTCCTCTGCGATAACCTGGTCGATACCGGGGTTCTGCAAGCCTACAGAGTTGATAAGACCCGATGTGCACTCCGCAATGCGGGGTGTGGGGTTACCAAAGCGGGCGTCGCGTGTTGTACCCTTGAATGATATTGCACCGAGGCAGTCGAGGTCGTAGTACTCCGCGAACTCACGACCGAAGCCGAAGGTTCCTGATGCGGGAATTACGGGGTTAGTGAGCTTCACACCGCAAAGCTCAACCGAAGTGTCAAAGTGCTTTACCATATAATCTCCTCTCTTTTAAGTACGGGACCATCCTTGCAGATACGCTTGTTGCCATACTTGGTCTTGCAGGTGCAACCCATGCAGGCGCCAAAGCCGCAACCCATGCGCTCCTCGAAGCTGAACTCCGCGGGAACGGTGGTAGCGTCGTACAAGGCCTTCAACATTGGCAATGGACCACAGGTGTAGAGGTAGTCGAACTCGATGCCCGCCTCGCGGATGGCATCCGTTACGAAGCCCTTGATGCCCAATGAGCCATCTGCCGTAGCAACATACACATCCACGCCCAAAGCCTCGAACTCTGCCTTATAGAATACCTCGCTTGCGGTGTTGAAGCCCAACACCACGCGGGGCTGCTTACCCTCGCTAAGGAGGCGCTTGCAGAGGTTATACATCGGTGGCACACCAACGCCACCACCTACAAGAAGTGGGCGCTGTGCTGCGTTCTCGGTAGAGAAGCCGTTGCCGAGGCCTGTGAGGATGTCGAGCTTTGTGCCTACCTCCATCTGGCGCATCTGCTCCGTGCCGCGACCCACTACCTTATATATAATAGTGAGCGTAGCGTCGTCGTAGTCGCACACCGAGATGGGGCGGCGCAAGAACTTGCCCTCGAGCTCGATGTTCACGAACTGACCCGAGCGTGTGATATATTGCGTATCGCCCGCCAACACCATGCGGTAGACCGCAGGTGTTAGGGGCTCGTTAGATACGATAGTGTAAATTCCTCTCTTATACATTGTTACTCTGCATCGATTGTCGACACGCCCAATGTAATCTCCTCCAAAACGTCGAGAAGCACGCTTACGGTCTCGAGTGCGGTGAAGATGGTAACGTTGTTCTCAACGGCACAACGACGGATGTCGTAGCCATCGAGACGAGCGCTATGCTGGTTGATGTCGATGGTGTTGATAACATAGTTTACATGGCCCTTGCGGATAGACTCGAAGATCTCGGTAGAGCCCTCGCTGAGCTTCTTGAGCATGCGGGTGCGGATGCCGTTCTCGCGCAAGAATGTTGCGGTACCGCCTGTAGCCTCGATGTTGAAGCCGAGCTCGTAGAAGCGGCGGATGAGTGGCAAGGCGCGTGGCTTGTCTGCATCGGCGATAGATACGAAGATGGTACCGTAGTTCGCGATGGTCATGCCCGACGACTGCAATGACTTGTACAATGCGCGGCGCAATGAGGTGTCGTAGCCGATAGCCTCACCCGTAGACTTCATCTCGGGAGAGAGGTAAGAGTCTACGCCACGAATCTTGGCGAATGAGAAGGCGGGAGTCTTGACATACCAGCGCTTCTTCTCCTCGGGAACGATGACATTGATGCCCTGCTCCTTGAGGCTCTTGCCAAGCATTACGTTTGTGGCGATGTTGGCCATAGGCATGCCTGTAGCCTTCGACAAGAAGGGCACGGTACGCGATGAACGGGGGTTAACCTCGATGACGTATACCATGTCGTTGTCGTCGGCGATGAACTGGATGTTGTACAAGCCGAGGATGCCAATCTCCTTACCGAGACGGATGGTGTAGTCGATAATTGTGTCCTTAACCTTCTGGCTTACGCTGAATGTGGGGTACACGCTGATTGAGTCACCAGAGTGGATACCTGTGCGCTCAACGTGCTCCATGATACCAGGGATGAAGACGTCGGTGCCGTCGCAGATGGCGTCAACCTCCAACTCCTTACCCATGATATACTTGTCAACCAATACGGGCTGGTCCTCGTTGACCTCAACGGCGGTCTTGAGGTAGTGGCGCAAAGCCTCCTCGTTCGACACAATCTGCATAGCGCGACCACCCAACACGTAGCTTGGTCGAACCAAGACGGGGTAGCCGATACGCTCTGCGGCAGCAACACCGCGCTCGATGTCGGTGATGGCCTCTGCATCGGGCTGTGGGATGCCCACGCGGCGCATGATAGCCTCGAAGCACTTTCTATCCTCAGCGTTGTTGATAGCCTCGATGCCTGTGCCGATAATCTCCACGCCGAGGTCGGCCAATGGCTTAGCGAGGTTGATAGCGGTCTGACCACCGAGTGATACTACAACACCCGTAGGCTTCTCCAACTCGATGACGTTCATAACATCCTCCACGGTCAAAGGCTCGAAGTAGAGCTTGTCGCTGGTGGTGTAGTCGGTAGATACGGTCTCGGGGTTGTTGTTGATGATGATAGCCTCGTAGCCCGCCTCGCGGATAGCCCAGATGGCGTGTACGGTAGAGTAGTCGAACTCCACGCCCTGACCGATACGGATAGGACCAGAGCCGAGTACGACAATCTTCTTGCGGTCGGTGACAACGGACTCGTTCTCCTCTTCGTATGTAGAATATAGGTATGGCACCTTAGAGTCGAACTCCGCAGCGCAGGTGTCAATCATCTTGTACACGGGGAAGATGTTGTTTGCCTTACGCATGAGGAATACCTCGCTCTCGGTCATGCCCCAGAGGCTGCCGATGAACTTGTCGCTAAAGCCCATGCGCTTAGCCTCGTACAACACCTCGGCGTTCTTTGCGTTCTCCTTAACCACGCACTCCATCTCCACGATGTTCTTGAGCTTCTCGAGGAAGAAGAGGTCGATCTTGGTGTTGTCGTAGACGTGCAAGAGGTCTACGCCGCGGCGGATAAGCTCGGCGATGGCGTAGATGCGGTCGTCGGTACCCTTGCGGATGTATGCGAGGATGCCCTCAACAGACATGGTGTCGAACTTCTTGTGGTAGATATGGCAAACGCCAGTCTCGAGTGAGCGGACCGCCTTCAAGAGGCCCTCCTCGAAGGTGCGGCCAACGGACATAACCTCACCCGTAGCTTTCATCTGTGTGCCGAGCTCGTTCGATGCGTCGCTAAACTTATCGAAGGGGAAGCGGGCAACCTTCGTTACGATGTAGTCCAACGTAGGCTCGAAGCTTGCGGGGGTGTTGGCAATCTGAATCTCATCGAGGGTCATGCCGATGGCGACCTTCGCAGTAACGCGTGCGATGGGGTAGCCACTCGCCTTTGATGCAAGCGCTGAAGAGCGGCTAACGCGGGGGTTAACCTCGATGATGAAGTATTTGAACGAGAGGGGGTCGAGTGCGAACTGCACGTTGCAACCACCCTCAATCTTGAGTGCGCGGATGAGTTTCAAGGCGCTTGAGCGGAGCATGTTGTACTCCTTGGCAGCGAGAGTCTGGCTGGGAGCAACAACGATAGAGTCACCCGTGTGGATACCTACGGGGTCTACGTTCTCCATAGAGCAGATGGCGATGGCGGTGTCGTTCTTGTCGCGCATAACCTCGAACTCAATCTCCTTGTAGCCCTTGATGCTCTTCTCGACCAAAACCTGATGGATGGGCGAGAGTGCCAAGGCGTTACGCATGGTGTCGCGCAACTCCTCCTCGTTGTCCGCGAAACCACCACCTGTACCACCGAGTGTGAAGGCGGGGCGCAAGACTACGGGGTAGCCAATCTCCTTCGCTGCCTCGACACCCTCCTCGATAGAGTTGGTGATGCGTGAGGGGATGACGGGCTCGCCGATGCGCATACAGAGCTCCTTGAACAACTCGCGGTCCTCGGCCTCCTCGATAGAGGTGAACGATGTACCCAAAATCTGGACACCGCACTCCTCCAAAATACCCTTCTTTGCCAACTGCACGGCGAGGTTCAAGCCTGTCTGGCCACCCAAGCCTGGCACGATAGCGTCGGGGCGCTCGTAGCGGATAATCTTTGCCACATACTCCAATGTGAGTGGCTCCATGTAGACCTTATCAGCGATGTTGGTGTCGGTCATGATGGTTGCGGGGTTTGAGTTAACGAGGATAACCTGATAACCCTCCTCCTTGAGTGCGAGGCACGCCTGTGTACCTGCATAGTCGAACTCGGCAGCCTGACCAATAACGATAGGGCCAGAGCCGATAACCATTACTTTCTTTATATCTGTTCTCTTTGGCATAGTCTACTCCTCCATCAGTTTAATGAATTTATCAAATAGGTAGGCGCTGGTTGACTCGGGGCTGCAGTCGGGCTGATACTGCACCGAAAAGACATTGTCCTCCTTGACCTCGATACCCGCGATGGCGTTGTCCAAGATGTTGCGGTGGGTAATGACAATAGGTGTGTTTGCCAACGACGCCTCGCTAACAGCATAGCCGTGGTTCTGCGTCACAATCTCGAGCTTGCCGCTCTCGAGGTTCTTGACGGGGTGGTTAGCACCGCGGTGGCCGACCTTCATCTTCTCGATGGCTGCGCCGTAGCTCATGGCGATGAGCTGGTGACCGAGGTCCACACCGAAGATTGGCAACTTACCACGCAACTCCTTGAGCGTGTTGCATACGATGGCTGCATCGGCGGGGTTACCAGGACCGTTCGATACGAAGAGGCCGTCGGGGTTGAAGGCCATAATCTCCTCGGCGGTAGAGTTGTAAGGCACGATAGTGACGTTGCAACCCTTGGCGTTGAGCTGGCGGATGAAGCTATACTTGATACCGCAGTCCAAAGCCACGACATCCCACTTGTGGTTGGGCGTACGCGAGAACCAACGCTTCTTGCAGCTGATGCGCTCCAAGAGGTTTCCTTTAAGTTCCGTAGTGCGGATAAGTTCCATAGCCTCGTCGTGCGACATGTTGATGTCTACGATAGCGGCACGCTGTGTGCCCTCGTTGCGGATGATGCGCGTAATCATACGAGTGTCGACGCCGCTGATTGCGGGGATGTCCAACTCCTCGAAGGTCTCGTTCATGGTCTTGGTGTAGCGGAAGTTGCTGGGTGCCTCGCAGTACTCGCGAACAACCATACCACCCATTGCGGGGTACTTGCTCTCGTAGTCCTCATCCATGAAGCCGTAGTTACCCATCAAGGGGTAGGTCATAACTACAATCTGGTCGGTGTACGTTGGGTCGGAAACAATCTCCTGGTATCCCACCATAGAGGTGTTGAACACAATCTCGCAGACCGCATTACGGTTTGAGCCGAAGCCGTAGCCTGGAAACTCCTTACCGTTCTCAAGTACAAGTTTTTTGGTGTAAGGTTTCATCTACTGAATTGTTTTATATTATTTTGTTTTGTTGTCGTATACAATCTCACCGCGGTGCAGCGTCATCACTACATCGCCTACCATCTCACGGCCATCGAACATCGAAATCTTACCCATAGAGTAGAACTCGTTGCTGTCGACACGCCACTCCTTCTCCACGACCAAGAGCACCACATCTGCGCGGTCACCCTCGTTGAGTCCACCCTCGATGCGGAAGACCTTGCGGGGGTTGAGGCTCATAAGCTCCACCAAGCGCTCCATGGTGATAATGCCCTTGCGTACAAGGTGGGTGTTGAGTGCTGCAAAGGCGGTCTCGAGGCCCACAATGCCCATGGCGCTATCCTTCAATCCGCGCGACTTCTCCTCGATGCTGTGGGGTGCATGGTCCGTTGCAATCATGTCGATGGTGCCATCCTTGATACCCTCAACAAGTGCTGCCCTATCCTCTGCCGAGCGCAAAGGTGGGTTCATCTTCCAGCGTGCATCCTCCTGGAGGTCCATGTCGGTGAAGATGAGGTAGTGGGGACCTGTCTCGCAGGTGACCTTAACGCCACGCGCCTTAGCCTCGCGTACCAACTGCACGGTCTCCTTTGTTGAGATGTGGCAGACATGATAGCGGCAACCCAAGCGCTCCGCAATCTCGATGTCGCGCTTAACCTGCTCCCACTCGCTCTCCGAGCAGATGCCCTTGTGGCCATGTGCCTTGGCATACTCGCCATCGTGGATGTAGCCACCACGGAGCAACTCCTCCACCTCGCAGTGTGCCGCGATAAGCTGGTCGTGCTTCACCGCCTCGGTCATGGCGCGCTCCATCATGCCGTCAACCTGCACGCCGCTGCCGTCATCCGAGAATGCGCAAACCTTGCCCACCAACGAGGCCATGTCCACGAGTTCCTCGCCCTTGCGGCCGATGGTGATGGCAGCGTAGGGCAACACCTCAATCTTTGCGTCGCGGTCGATGATGTCCTGCTGTGCCTTGAGGTTCTCCACGCTGTCGGGAACGGGGTTGAGGTTGGGCATTGAGCACACGGTGGTATATCCGCCACGCGCTGCCGCCATGGTGCCCGTAGCGATGCGCTCCTTATATCCGAAGCCTGGCTCGCGGAGGTGTACGTGCACATCGACAAATGCGGGTGCTACAACCAAGCCCTCGGCGTTGATGATGCGGTCCTCGGCCTGTGTCTCGATATGTTCTCTGCACTCGCTGATGCGACCATCAGTGATTGCGATATCCTGCTTGCCGACTCCTGGGACGAAGCCGTTTTTGATGATAGTTCTTGTGTTAGCCATACTATAAAAAATAAGCGGCCCAAAGAGCCGCTAAAATCAATTAAAAACAGTGAATGCCAAACCATTAAAACCTCGACGACAACACGCCACCTGTGGGAGAGCCTGTGCATTAGAGATATGGTTGTACATCGCGCGTTTCATAGTGTTATATATAATTGGCGCAAAGATATGAATTTTTCTTGGTTTGTGCAATAGTGGTGACCTATTTTTTTTCTTTGTTGCGATAAGCCGCAATCTGCTGCCGCTAACAAACTATCTCGGCAATGGGTAGTACGCCATATTACGCCCCATCGCTTCGAATAACTCACTTTGTAGAAAGAGTCACACTTTATCACATTTTATCACAAGAAATAACACACCCCCACCCCTTGTGATTTTGTGATTTTGTGATTTTGTGATTTTTGGGGTGGGTGGTTCTACCCATAGACAGATGATACTATCCGCAGATGGCGAACTCTGACCGTAGGCAGATGATGCTACTCGCAGCCACGCAAATATGAGGTTATATGGCAATCGCTAAATGACCATATAACTATTAATAGTGGAGTATGTGTTGCCGTTGCTACACTACGCTTACCACACACAATTATCACACTATATATTCATGTCTATATATAGTGATATATAGCATACTATATATACTACTTAATGTAACACTTTACACTGATATTGGTGTGGCAAGAGCCCTCTATGTGGCGGTTGTCGCACATAGTAGAAAGAACACATCTATACACCTAACCATGTAGGTTAGGATATGCACCTAACTATGCGAGTTAGGGCATGGATAGATGATTGTATCTACATGCGATTACTTGAGCGAAGCGAGAGAGAGGACCCTCGATGATTGCTCGTTGAGTAGCGTCCCCATAGTCATTCATGAATGCCCACTACGACACCCCAAAAATCACAAAATCACAAAATCACAAAATAACAGGGGCGTGGGTATGTGATAAGTGTTATTTCTTGTGATAAGTGGTCATTCTCGACCTCTCAATCAATAGCCTGAATGGGACGTACATCCAAGTACTACCCATCCAGTCTATTTTCATGTCGAGGCCAAGCCTAACCCCTTCTGACAAGAAATGGGGTTGTGGTGCTCTCGAATGTGACAAAGTGTGGGAGTGCGATAGGGTGGACATAGACTGCGCTCTCGGTTGCATCGCGGGCGAAATGGGCAAATCGGCGCCTTGTTGAAAAAAAGTTGATAAAAGTGCGTAGCACTATTTCTTATTTAAGAAATTTTCGTTACCTTTGTTGCATGAATAATCAAAGAGGATATACCCCCGCGCAACTATCAGCCCGATGCCTTGTGCATGAGGTGCAGGTGAACGACGCTTGTGGTATGCCTAAAAAATATAGTGCAAATTCCCTAATATAGGGCATAGACCGCTGACACTCAATGGGTTGGCGGTCGTTTGTTTTGAAATAATTGAGTAATTAACAAAAAATACTGAGAATTATGAAAGTAGCAGTTATTATGGGTTCTACCAGCGACTGGGATGTAATGAAGGCCGCAGTCGAGACATTGGAGGAGTTGGGTATCGAGTACGAGAAGCGCGTTATCTCGGCTCACCGCACACCCCACCTCATGGTTGAGTATGCAGAGTCAGCACGCGAGCGTGGCATTGGCGCTATCATCGCGGGCGCAGGTGGCGCAGCACATGTTGCGGGCGTTACCGCAGCGTTGACCACCGTTCCTGTCATCGGCGTGCCCATCAAGACCTCGGCACTCGGAGGCATGGACTCTTTGCTCTCTATCGTTCAGATGCCTGGCGGTATCCCCGTCTCTACCACCGCAATCAATGGCGCAAAGAACGCTGCACTCATCGCGGCGTCAATCTTCGCCCTCACCGATAAGGCATTGGAGGAGCGCCTCATCGCCTTCCGCAAGGCACAGACCGAGAAGGTGCTTGCTGCAGAGTTGTAATTTTCGTTAACCCCACTAACAACAAACTAAAACGATTATGAAGAATCGCCGCATATTTGTTGAGAAATATTCGCGTTTCCAGGTCGAGGCCGAGACATTGCGCCACGAACTAAACACAAACCTCGGTTTGAATATCGAGCATTTGCGCTTTGTCAATGTGTACGACCTCTTTGGCTTTACTGATGAGTTGCTCGAGAAGAGCCGTTATAGCGTCTTTGGCGACGTCGTTACCGACTCGGTTACCGACGAGTGCGACACCGAGGGCATGCCCTCATTGGCTGTTGAGTTCTTGCCTGGTCAGTTCGACCAGCGCGCCGCTTCTGCCGTAGACTGCGTACACCTCATCGAGCCCAATGCCGAGGTAAAGATTAAGTCATCACGCCTCTACATCTTCGACAAGAGCATCGACGCTGCCGCTATGGCACGCATCGAGAAGTACCTCATCAACGCCGTGGAGTCGCGCAAGAAGAACCTCGATATCTTGTCGGATGCCGAGAGCGCAGAGATTAAGCCTGTTGCCGTATTGGAGGGCTTCCGCGATATGAAGGAGGAGGACTTGGCGCCCTACTGCAAGGAGAATGGCTTGGCTATGAACGCTGACGACTTGCGCGAGGTGGTGACCTACTTCCGCACCGAGGGTCGTGACCCCATCGAGACCGAGCTTCGCATCCTCGATACATACTGGAGTGACCACTGCCGCCACACTACCTTTACTACCGAGATTGAGGAGATTACGCTCGACGAGTCGTTCATGAAGGCTGAGTTCGAGGAGTCGTTGGCCTTGATGCGTAAGATTCGCGAGGAGTTGGGCCGCGAGAATAAGAGCCTCTGCTTGATGGAGCTTGCAACGATTGGTGCGCGCTACCTCAAGAAGCAGGGCAAGCTCGATGATATGGAGCAGAGCGAGGAGAATAACGCATGCTCTATCTTCGTTAATGTCGATGTTGATGGCGTCATGGAGAAGTGGTTGTTGCAGTTCAAGAACGAGACCCACAACCACCCAACCGAGATTGAGCCCTTCGGTGGTGCTTCGACATGTCTTGGTGGCGCTATCCGTGACCCATTGTCAGGCCGTAGCTACGTATATCAGGCTATGCGCGTAACGGGTGCTGGCGACATCTATAAGCCCGTTGACCAGACCATGGAGGGTAAGCTTCCCCAGCGTATCATCTCTACAAAGGCTGCTGCGGGCTACTCAAGCTACGGTAACCAGATTGGCTTGGCTACAACCCATGTTCGCGAGGTCTACCACCCCGACTATGTAGCAAAGCGTTTGGAGGTAGGTGCTGTTGTAGGTGCTGTTAAGGCTGATAATGTACGCCGTGAGAGCCCCGCACCTGGCGATGTAGTATTGTTGCTCGGTGGCCGTACGGGCCGTGATGGCGTAGGTGGTGCTACGGGTTCATCAAAGGAGCACACGCTCACATCGTTGGAGGAGTGTAGCTCGGAGGTGCAGAAGGGTAATGCTCCCGAGGAGCGCAAGTTGGCTCGTCTGTTCCGCCGTGGCGATGTAACACGCTTGATTAAGAAGTCTAACGACTTTGGTGCTGGTGGTGTCAGCGTTGCTATTGGTGAGCTTACCGATGGCCTCGATATATACTTGGATAGAGTACCAACCAAATACAATGGATTAAACTTCTCGGAGCTCGCTATCTCGGAGTCGCAGGAGCGTATGAGCGTAGTTATCGAGCGCAAGGATATGGAGACCTTCATGGCTCTCTGCCACGAGGAGAATGTTGAGGTGACCTATGTTGCCGATGTTACCGATACACGCCGTATGCGTATGTACTGGGGCGATAAGGTTGTTGTAGACCTTTCGCGCGACTTCATCGACTCGGCAGGTGCCAAGCACTACACTAAGGTGCGCATTGGCGGTGTCGATAATGTAAATCCTTTCGAGCGTAAGATTGAGGGCGCAACGACTACAAAGCGCATGAAGACCAACCTCTCGGACGACAACGTAGTGTCGCAGAAGGGCTTGATTGAGATGTTCGACTCTACTATCGGTGCCTCTACCGTCTTGATGCCTTATGGTGGTAAGACACAGTGCACCGAGACACAGGTGTCAGTTCAGAAGTTGCCCGTAGGTGGTGGCTTTACAAATACGGCAAGTATCATGGCCTATGGCTACAACCCCTTCATCGCGAAGTGGAGCCCCTACCACGGTGCTGCATATGCCGTAGTTGATGCTTGCGCAAAGGTTGTTGCTGCGGGTGCTCGCTACGACAAGATGCGCTTCTCATATCAGGAGTACTTCGAGCGCATGACCGACGATAAGTCGTGGGGTAAGCCTATGGCTGCGTTGCTCGGTGCGTTGAAGATGCAGGTTGAGTTGGGCTTGCCATCAATCGGTGGTAAGGACTCTATGAGCGGTACCTTCCGCGATATCAATGTGCCCCCTATGCTCATGGCATTCGGTATCACTACTGTTGATGCTCGCACGGTCATCAGCCCCGAGTTCAAGGAGGCTGGCAACAAGATTTATGTCATCCGTCATACTCCCGAGGCTAACTACATGCCTTCGACCGAGTGCCTCAAGTCTAACTTCGACTTCGTATCGGAGAAGATTATGGAGGGCGACATCGTAGCCGCATGGGCTGTTGGCGCAGGTGGTGTTGCCGAGGGTGTTGCAAAGATGGCCTTCGGTAATAAGATTGGTGCAGCGTTGGAGTGCGACGAGCAGATGTTGTACAACTACTCTTACGGCTCAATCGTTGTTGAGAGCCGCCGCACACTCAACCACCCATCAGCCGAGCTTATCGGTGTCACTTCGGCCGAGGAGGCAATCTTTGTCAACGGCACACGCCTTCCTTTGGAGGAGCTCTTGGAGGCAAACACCGAGCGCTTCACAAAGGTATATACAGATAAGGGTAAGGCAGGCGCGCCCACACGCGTAAGCGATGGCAAGGGCTTCGTTAAGACCTACGAGGGTGAGAAGGTGGACAAGGTTCGCGTATATCTCCCCGTCTTCCCAGGTACCAACTGCGACTACGACACAGCGCGTGCGTTTAAGCGTGCAGGTGCCGAGGTAGTAATCTCAGTATTCAAGAACCTCACAGGCGCCGATGTCTTGGAGTCTATCAAGGAGATGACCGAGAACATCGCCAAGTGCCACATCATGGCTCTCAGCGGTGGCTTCTCTGCGGGTGACGAGCCCGATGGTAGCGGTAAGTTCATCGCCAATGTGCTTAATAATAAGGATGTTGCAGACGCAATCCATGCGTTGTTGGACCGCGGTGGCTTGATGTTGGGTATCTGTAATGGCTTCCAGGCATTGGTTAAGTC
The DNA here is from genome assembly GCA_045645705.1 of Alistipes sp. Lineage (GTDB taxonomy): Bacteria > Bacteroidota > Bacteroidia > Bacteroidales > Rikenellaceae > Alistipes. The sequence goes on from JAZRJJ010000058.1 coordinate 77,185, forward strand.
GGGCTTGTTGCCCTACGGCCGCTTGGGCATGGTTACCAAGGAGTCGCCCACATTGTTCCGCAACGACATCAACCGCCACATCTCGCAGATTGTTTCAACTCGCGTCGGCACTACCGCTTCGCCATGGTTGAAGTCATTCGAGGTTGGTGATGTTCACTCTATCGCCGTTAGCCACGGTGAGGGTAAGTTCGTCGTTAGCGATGTTATGGCCGAGGAGTTGTTCCGCAATGGTCAGGTAGCGTTCCAGTATGTAGATGCTGAGGCACGCCCCACAACCGACTCGCCCTATAACCCTAATGGCTCAAGTTTCGGTATCGAGGGCATTATCGACCCATCGGGTCAGATTCTCGGTAAGATGGGCCACACCGAGCGTTACGAGCGCGACCTTATGAAGAACATCCACGGCGAGAAGGTTCAGGACATCTTCTCTAATGCAGTAAACTACTTTTACAACCGATAGAGTATGAAGGAGTTAGAATTGCTCTACGAGGGTAAGAGTAAGCAGATATTCAAGACCGATATGGAGGATAGGGTAGTCATCCGCTTCAAGGATGACACCTCAGCCTTCTACGGCATCAAGCGCGCCAATATCGAGAATAAGGGTCGCCTCACGTGCGAAATCTCCTCTATGGTGCTTGAGTATTTGAACGCCAACAACATCAATACGCACTTCATTGAGCGTGTTGGTGATGATGGCCAGTTGTGCCGCGTTGTCGAGCATGTCCCCGTTGAGGTCATCGTGCGCAATGTCGTTGCAGGCTCTATGGCCAAGCGCTTGGGCTTGGACGAGGGAATCGTTCCCGAGAACACAATCTTCGACCTTGTGTTGCGCCGCAGCGACCTTGGCGATCCACTCATCAACGACCACCACGCCGTGGCGTTGGGCATCATGACATACGAGGAGCTTGCACAGGTGTACGAGATGTCGGCAGCCATCAACCGCTGCCTCACGGAGCTCTACGCCAAGGCTGGTATCACCGTTGTTGACTTCAAGATTGAGTTTGGTCGCGATGCTAATGGTGCGTTGGTTTTGGCCGACGAGCTTTCGCCCGACACTTGCCGCTTGTGGGACACCGAGAGTGGCGAGCGCATGGATAAGGACCGCTTCCGCCGCGACTTGGGCCGTGTGCGCGAGACCTACGAGGAGGTAGCCCAGCGTTTGCACAATATACTTAAATAAATATAGGTATGCTTAAGGATTCATTAGATATATATGGCGACGACCTGCACGAGGAGTGCGGTGTGTTTGGTATTTTTGGCGTAGACGATGCCCCCAACCTCACCTACTACGGCTTGCACGCATTGCAGCACCGTGGTCAGGAGGCGTGTGGTATCTCGGCGTTCGATGGCGACAAACTCAACACCGTCAAGGGTGAGGGTCTCGTTACGGAGGTGTTCAACCAGCAGAAGCTCTCGAAACTCAAGGGCCGCATCGCTATTGGCCATGTGCGCTATGCAACTACGGGTGGCGGTGGTGCAAACAATGTTCAGCCCTTCTCGTTCAACCACCACACGGGCGACTTCGCCTTGGCACACAACGGTAACCTCGTTAACTCACGCGAGTTGGCTGAGTACCTCGAGGTGCGTGGCAGTCTGTTCCACTCTACTTCAGACAGCGAGCTTTTGGCGCACCTTGTGAAGAAGGATAACCGCGAGGACAAGCGCATCGACAACATCATCGAGGCTTTGAACATGATTGAGGGCGCGTTTGCCTTCCTCATCATGACCAAGAACCGCATCTACGCCTGCCGCGATAAGCATGGCTTGCGCCCCTTGGCTATCGGTAAGCTCGGCGATGGCTATGTCATCAGCTCGGAGACCTGCGCACTGGATATCGTCGGTGCGGAGTACATCCGCGATGTGGAGCCTGGTGAGGTCATCACCATCGACCACCACGGCATCCGCTCGAACTACTACTCACGCTACCAGCGCCACTTGATGTGCGCCATGGAGTACATCTACTTTGCTCGCCCCGATAGCGATATTGAGGGCTGCAATGTACACTCCTTCCGCAAGCTCTCGGGCCGCTACCTCTATGAGCAGTGCCCCACAAAGGCCGATGTCGTTATCGGTGTTCCCGACTCAAGTATCAGTGCCGCTATTGGCTATTCGGAGGCGAGTGGCATCCCCTACGAAATGGGCCTCATCAAGAATAAGTACATCGCTCGTACCTTCATTCAGCCCTCGCAGGAGATGCGGGAGAAGGGCGTGCGCATGAAGCTCTCGGCGGTGCGCTCGTTGGTTAAGGATAAGTCGGTGGTGCTCATTGACGACTCTATCGTGCGTGGTACCACATCGTTGCGCATCGTGCGCCTGTTGAAGGAGGCGGGAGCCAAGGAGGTTCATGTACGCATCGCGAGCCCCGCGATTACCAACCCCTGCTTCTACGGCATCGACATGTCAACACGCGAGGAGTTGCTCTGCGCGCGTATGTCGAAGGAGGAGGCTTGCAAGGCTATCGAGGCTGACTCGTTGGAGTTCTTGTCGGAGGAGTCCCTGCTCAAGTCGGGTAACCGCTCGGAGTTGTGTATGGCATGTTTCAACGGCTGCTATCCTACGTCGTTGTATCAGAATAAGTTGAATAAATAATAAATACAGATATAATTATGGCAAAAAGTTACGAAGCAGCCGGCGTAAATCTCGAGGCTGGTTACGAAGTTGTTCGACGCATCAAGTCGCATGTATCATCTACAAAGCGCGTAGGCTCAATGGGTAACATTGGTGCTTTCGGCGGTATGTTTGACCTCGCAGCTCTCAACATCAAGGAGCCCGTATTGGTTAGCGGTACTGACGGTGTTGGTACAAAGCTCAAGTTGGCTTTCGAGATGGATAAGCACGATACTATCGGTATCGACGCTGTTGCGATGTGCGTAAACGATGTTTTGGCACAGGGCGCAGAGCCTTTGGTATTCTTGGACTATGTCGCTGTAGGCCACAACGAGCCCGCAAAGGTTGAGGCTATCGTTGCAGGTGTTGCAGAGGGTTGCCGCCAGGCAGGTTGCGCCTTGGTAGGTGGCGAGACTGCCGAGATGCCTGGCATGTATCAGGATGGCGAGTACGACATCGCGGGCTTCACCGTAGGTGTTGTTGAGCGCTCGAAGCTCATCGACGCTGGTGAGCGTGTTAAGGTTGGTGATGTGTTGGTAGGTATCGCCTCAAGCGGTGTTCACTCTAACGGCTTTAGCCTTGTGCGTAAGGTTGTTAGCGATAACAACCTCAAGTTTGGCGAGACATATCCCGAGATTCCTGGCCGCACACTTGGTGAGGCATTGCTCACTCCTACACGCATCTACGTTAAGCAGGTGTTGAAGGTTATCGCCGAGTGCGATGTTCACGGCATCAGCCACATTACAGGTGGTGGTTTCGACGAGAACATTCCTCGCATCTTGAAGGATGGCCAGGGCGTAGAGGTTAAGGAGGGCACATGGGAGATTTTGCCCGTGTTCCAGCTCTTGGAGAAGTATGGCAAGGTTTCTCACCGCGAGATGTTCAACATCTTCAACATGGGTATCGGTATGGTTATCGCATTGCCCGAGGCAGATGCCGAGAAGGCTATCGCTATCCTTGCCGAGTGTGGCGAGCGTGCATCGGTTATCGGCCGCGTAGTTGAGGGTGAGGGCGTAACTATCATCTAAGCTATGAGAAAGACACGATTGGCCGTCTTTGCCAGCGGCAGTGGTAGCAACTATGAGGCCATTGCCAAGGCGTGTAGCGAGGGTGTCATAGATGCCGAGGTTGTGCTCTTGGTGTGCGATAAGCCTGGTGCTTATGTGCTTGAGCGCGCAAAGCGCTACGGCACAGAGTGCTTCGCCTTCAACCCCAAGGAGTATGGCTCGCGCGAGGCCTACGAGACCGTGTTGGCTACGATGCTCGACGAGCGCGATGTGGACTTCGTCTGCTTGGCGGGCTATATGCGCATCGTGGGCAAGGTGCTCTTGGAGCGCTATGAGCGTCGCATCGTAAACATCCACCCCTCGTTGTTGCCCTCGTTCAAGGGTGCGCACGCCATTCAGGATGCGGTGGACTACGGCGTGAAGCTCTTTGGCGTTACCACACACTTTGTTGACGAGACTCTCGACGGTGGTCGCATTATCGACCAGGCGGGTGTTGTCTACGAGGGTAGCGACATCGAGGAGCTCACCAACATCATTCATGGCATCGAGCACAAGCTCTATGTCAAGACCATTAACAAATTGATAAATAAGAAGTTTTAAGATATGAGAGCATTAGTTAGTGTTAGCGACAAGTGTGGCGTTGTGGAGTTCTGTCAGAACTTGCGCCGCCTTGGCTGGGAGATTATCGCTACGGGAGGCACACAGAAACTCCTCGAGGATAGCGGCGTAGAGACCATCGGCATCAGCGATGTTACGGGCTTCCCCGAGATTTGCGATGGCCGTGTTAAGACCCTTCACCCCAAGGTGCATGGCGGTTTGTTGGCACGCCGCGACGACGAGAGCCACTTGAAGGCATTGAAGGATAACTCTATCGAGTTCATCGACATGGTGTGCGTAAACCTCTACCCCTTCCGTCAGACCATCGCAAAGCCCGATGTTAAGATGGAGGATGCTATCGAGAATATCGACATCGGTGGTCCCTCAATGTTGCGCTCTGCAGCGAAGAACTACCGCGATGTAACTGTTGTGTGCGACCCTACGGACTACGCTCGCATCATCGCCGAGATTGAGGAGGGTGGCAACACAACCCTCAAGACACGCCTCGAGCTCTCTGCAAAGGCCTATACCCACACTGCAGAGTACGATATGTGCATCGCGACATATATGCGTAAGCAGGCGGAGTTGAACGAGAAACTCTTCGCATCGTTCGACCTCGTTCAGTCGTTGCGCTATGGCGAGAACCCCCACCAGTCGGCAAAGTTCTACGCTTCGGCAGATAAGGTGCCTTACTCGTTGGCTACAGCCAAGCAGCTCAACGGAAAGGAGATGTCTTACAACAATATTCAGGATGCTAACGCCGCGCTCAACATCGTGCGTGAGTTCAGCGAGCCTTTCGCTGTGGGTCTCAAGCACATGAACCCCTGTGGTGCTGCTATCGGCAAGGATATCAAGGAGGCATGGCAGAAGGCCTACGAGGCTGATACAGTGAGCATCTTTGGTGGCATCGTAGCCGTTAACCGCGAGATTACCAAGGAGGTAGCCGAGCTTATGAAGCCCATCTTCTTGGAGATTATCATGGCGCCCGCATTCTCGGCCGAGGCACTCGAGATTCTCTGCACAAAGAAGAACTTGCGCCTCTTGCAGGTGGATATGTCATCTTCGGACAACGAGCAGATGCAGTATGTTACCGTAAATGGTGGCCTCTTGGTGCAGAAGCTTGATACCGATACCAAGGAGGTTGTTGCCGATATGTGCGTTACGGAGCGTAAACCCTCAGCAGCGGAGATTGAGGATATCAACTTCGGCTGGCGCATCGTTAAGCATGTCAAGTGTAACGCTATCGTTGTTGTTAAGGATGGCCACACCGTTGGTGTTAGTGCAGGCCAGATGAACCGCGTAGGCTCTGCGGAGATTGCTCTGAAGCAGGCACAGGCAGCGGGCTTCACCGAGGGTCTCGTGCTCGCATCTGACGGCTTCTTCCCCTTCGACGATACCGTAACCCTTGCCCAGCAGTATGGCGTAACAGCGCTCGTACAGCCAGGTGGTAGCGTTCGCGATGAGGACTCTGTTGTTAAAGCAAACCAATATAAGATGACTATGCTTGTTACAGGCATGCGCCACTTCAAACATTAATATTGTAAGTAAAAGATTATGAACGTATTAGTTATTGGTTCGGGTGGTCGTGAGCATGCTATTGTCGGGGCTATCTCGCGCTCGCCCAAAGCCCCAAAGATATACGCAGCACCTGGTAACGCTGGCATCGCACAGCTCGCCGAGTGTGTAGCAATCAAGGATACCGAGGTCGATAAGCTCCTCGAGTTCGCCAAGGCTAACGCCATCGACCTCACCGTCGTAGGCCCCGAGGCAGCGCTCGCAGCGGGTGTCGTTGATGCCTTCCGCGCGGCAGGTCTCAAGATTTTCGGCCCCACAAAGGCGGCAGCAGAGATTGAGGCGAGCAAGGACTTCGCAAAGCGCCTCATGGTTAAGTACGACGTGCCCACCGCGGCATACGAGACATTCTCTGACTTCGACGCAGCGTTGGCATACGTAAAGAAGGGCTCACTCCCCACAGTATTGAAGTACGACGGCTTGGCAGCAGGTAAGGGTGTAGTCATCGCTACAACCATGGAGGAGGCAGAGGCTACATTGCGCGATATGCTCTTGGATACACGCTTCGGAAAGGGTAGTGTGGTTATCGAGGAGTTCCTCACTGGCGAGGAGTTCTCGTTGATGTGCTTCGTTGCGGGTAACAAGATTTGCCCCATGCCCGTAGCACAGGACCACAAGCGTGCCTACGACAACGATGAGGGCCCCAACACTGGCGGTATGGGTGCATATACCGAGTTGCCCTTCATCAGCGAGGAGGACCACGCATATGCCATGGAGAACATCATGCAGCGCGTAGCAGACGCCATGGTAGCGGAGGGTACTCCCTTTACGGGTGTCTTGTATGGTGGCTTGATGAAGACCCCCAACGGCATCAAGGTTATCGAGTTCAACGCTCGCTTTGGTGACCCCGAGACCGAGGTTGTATTGCCACGCTTGAAGAGCGACGCTATCGATGTGTTCATGGCCGTTGCATCTAACGAGCAGCCCGCAGCAGAGTGGTCTGAGGGCGCAACACTCGGCATCGTACTTGCATCGAAGGGCTATCCTGGCGACTACACTAAGGGCCATGTGATTCGCGGCGTTGAGAATGTAACATCGAAGGTCTACCACATGGGTACAGCCATAAAGGATGGTGAGCTTGTGACAAATGGCGGCCGCGTAATGTTTGTTGTGGCCGAGGCTCCAACACTCCGCGAGGCACAGCAGAAGGCCATGGAGGATGTCAAGCGCATCGAGTGCGACAACCTCTTCCACCGCAACGACATCGGTGCAAAGGCGTTCCGCTAATAGTCTAATTATTAAAATGTTACTTTATGATTATAAGTGGTAAAGAACTATCAAAGTCACTCAAGGAGGAGCTCAAGGTAAAGGTCGAGGCGATTGGCAAGGAGTATGATCGCACTCCCAACCTTGTTGTTATCCTTGTTGGTGACGACCCAGGTAGTGTCTCATATGTTACGGGCAAGGCTAAGGCTGCCACCGAGGTCGGCATCCGCAATACCACGCTCCGTCGCGAGGCTACAATCAGCGAGGAGGAGCTCTTGGCACTTGTCGATGAGCTCAACAACGACGCAGATGTCGATGGCATCCTCGTGCAGTTGCCCCTGCCCAAGCATATCGACGAGAACAAGGTTATCGCAGCCATCTCACCCGAGAAGGATGTCGATGCGTTCCACCCCATGAATGTGGCTAAGTTGTGGCTCAAGCAGCGCTGCGTGTTGCCATGTACTCCCAAGGGTATCATCAAGTTGTTGCACTTCGCAGGCGTGGAAATCGCTGGCAAGGAGGCCGTAGTGGTGGGTCGTAGCAATATCGTGGGTCAGCCCGTAGCGAAGTTGCTCCTCGATGAGAATGCTACGGTTACCGTGGCGCACTCGCGCACCAAGAACCTCGCAGAGGTGACTCGCCGCGCCGACATCCTCGTTGTGGCAATCGGCAAGGAGCGTTTCCTCACTGCCGACATGATTAAGCCTGGCGCTGTGGTCATCGACGTGGGCGTAAACCGCGATAGCCGTACAGGCAAGCTCTGTGGCGATGTGGACTATGAGGAGGCACAGCATGTGGCATCGGCCATCACCCCCGTACCTGGTGGTGTAGGCCCCATGACCATCACCTGCCTCATGGAGAACACCGTGGAGGCCTTCCTCAACAGAATGAACAAGTAATAACATTAACAATATAACTAACCTGCCTTATGATTGAGAGATATAGCAGAGAGATTATGCGCAAGGTGTGGACCGAGCAGAACAAGTTCGATGCCTACCTTCGCGTTGAGATTTTGGCTTCAGAGGCTTGGAGCCAGTTGGGCGTAGTGCCCAAGGAGGATGTTGAGAAGCTCTGGAAGAGCGCATCGTTCAACATCGACCGCATCTATGAGATTGAGCAGCAGACACGCCACGACATCGTAGCCTTCACACGCGCCGTGAGCGAGACCCTCGGTGAGGAGCGTAAGTGGGTACACTATGGCCTTACCAGCACCGATGTTGTTGATACCGCCAACGGCTACCTTTTGAAGCAGGCTAACTCTATCCTCTTGGAGGATATCGAGAAGATGCTCGAGGTATTGCGCCAACGCGCTATCGAGTTTAAGTCTACTCCTTGCATCGGCCGTACACACGGTATCCACGCCGACATCACTTGCTTCGGCCTTAAGTGGGCGTTGTGGTATGAGGAGATGAAGCGCAACCTCACTCGCTTCGTTGCTGCAGCACGCGGTGTAGAGGTTGGTAAGATTTCAGGCGCTGTGGGTAACTTCGCAAACATCCCTCCATTCATCCAGGACTATGTATGCGAGAAGCTCGGCATCGAGAGCGCAAACATCTCTACACAGGTTATCCAGCGTGACCGCCACGCTTACTACATGGCAACTCTCGCTTGCATCGCTTCGTCTATCGAGCAGATGGCTATGGAGATTCGTAACTTGCAGCGTACCGAGGTACACGAGGTTGAGGAGTCATTCGGTAAGGGTCAGAAGGGTTCAAGCGCTATGCCTCACAAGCGTAACCCCATCTCAAGCGAGAATATGTGTGGCTGTGCTCGCGTTATGCGTGGCTACATGGCTACATTCTACGAGAACGTGGCTCTCTGGCACGAGCGTGATATCTCACACTCTGCAACTGAGCGTATCATCCTTCCCGATGCTACCATGTTGCTCGACTACATGCTCAACCGCTTCCGCGGCATCCTCGAGAACCTCGTAGTGTTCAAGGATGTCATGATGGAGAACATCTACCGCACCCGCAAGGTTATCTTCGCACAGCGCGTTATGAACGCTCTCATCGAGAAGGGCTTTTCACGCGAGCAGGCTTACGACACTGTTCAGCCTGTTGCTATGCGTGCTATGAGCGAGCGTGCCGACTACCAGGAGCTCTTGGCTGAGACTCCCGCAGTCATGGATGTCCTCACTCGTGAGGAGCTCGACGCTTGCTTCACATTGGAGTACTACCTCAAGAACGTAGACTTCATCTTCGACCGCGTAGGTATCGAGTAACTCCGTGCGATAGGGTAGATGACGGTTGTGTAGAACTTGCTGCAGGCCTGTTATCTACCACTGTAGTTGCACCATAAACCGAGACCGATTAATATCCGTAGGGATGTTAGTCGGTCTCTTTCGTTTTATTTGGTTGTCACAAATGTTATTGTACGACTGTAAATTAACTTCATACACCTCACGCCATAGCTGGGTAACTGTTGCACGAAATTACAATGTATCCATTTCAGCCATCAATTAAGGTATATGCAACACCTTGGAACAGATCACAATGTTTTATCTAATAATGTTAGAAAATTCGGTGATTGACGATGTAAATAATGGAATAATCAGTGGGGGTGCTATGACTTTTGTCTATTTGCTGATAAATATTTGTTTTCCAGTATAATCTATTATCATTTTTTTTGTGAAAATACCTTGAAAAAATAATTAGATATTACTGCGTCCGATTAGAATATTTTTATTAACTTTATACAAAATTTGGATTCTTTCGTGGACTTACACCAAAGAAAACTCTATTTAATATGAGAGTAGAGAGCGAAGTTTGCGCGTTGAATGATTCGTTTGTCAATGGGACAAACGACCGCGAAGCGTGTCCAAAACGCTGGGTCGCTGCCCTTGTTAAGATGAACAGCGAGAAGAAAGTTGCAGCAAAACTTGACAAGATGGGAATAGCAAATTATGTGCCAGTTCAGCATGAGGAACACCAGTGGAGTGATAGGAAGAAAAGGATAGATAGAGTTGTAATTCCAATGGTGGTATTTGTTCGTCTTGCCCAAAATGAAGAAGACGATTTTCGTAGACTATCATTCATCCTTAAATTCATTACATATCCTGGTTCAAAGGAGTTAGCTACTCCAATACCTGATGAACAAATCGAAAAACTAAAGTTTCTTTTGCATAATGCAGATGCAAAAGTTTCAATCGTAGATAATCTTAAAGTTGGTGATAAGGTTCGTCTTGTAAGAGGTCCGATGAAAGGTCTTGAAGGGGAATTAAGTCACATAGAAGAAAACAAGCCTATTGTAGCAATCAGAATAGATGGATTGGGCTACGCTTGTGTGAGTGTAGAGAAAATTAATTTGGAAATAATCTAATATAGTCATTGCGATGAAAGCACGTAAATATTTTGATTGGATAATTTTTACACTATGTATAATTGGCTTTATTGTTGAGTTTTGTTATACCCACTACACCTGTATAACGGAGTTTGCATTGGGACTTATCGGAATAGTATATTGTATTCGCTATCTATTAATTGCCTTATTATGTCCTATTAAGCGTGATTGGATTTTAGCTAAAGGTCGATTTTTGATCAAAGTTGTAAATTTTGTATTACTAATCCCATTTGTTATTACATTTACTTTTAATCTTATCGATAATGATAAAAAATATTATCCTCAAAATTTGGTTTTTGACGATAATTTGTACACCATTAATAATCCTAATTTCCCCAAAGATACTATATGTGTTAATATTCAACATAATCTGAGAAGTACAGACGCCATATGCGATAGCTTAAGTCATAAAAGCATTAATGACAATTTATTCATTTATGCTGAAAACAAATTACCTAAATCTATTACAGCTTCACAAAAGGATCCATCTTTGTTTTGGACAGTGTATTATCATTTTATAGATCCAGGTAATCAACATATGACAACATCTGAATCAGGTAGAAAAAGAGCAGCTTTAATTGCAATGTTTGGTTTTCTTCTTCTGAATGGTTTGCTAATTTCAACTCTGATTAGTTGGTTTGATCGCCGTAGAGAGCAATGGATTAATGGTGAAATTCGATATGGAAGGTTGGGTTTGATATTTAAAAAAGTGGCTATTGTAATCGGTGCGAATGAATCTACGCCAACCATCATTAAAAGATTATTAAATAATTGTGGAGAGAAGCCTGTTGATTACGTTATTCTATTGACGAATGAAGAGGTAGAAAGCGTAAGAGAACAAATATCATCATATCTTAATAATGATGAAGAAAAAAGAGTAATTATTTATAATGGACAATTAGACTCTATTGAAGAAATTTATAAATTGCATATCACACGGGCTACTGAAATATATGTTTTAGGTGAAAATTCAAATGACGATGTGTCGCAGAGTTATCATGACACGCAAAATATGAGGTGTGTTCATAATATAGCGAGTTATTTGACAGACAAATGCATAGAACGAAAGATCATATGTAGAGTTCAGTTTGAATACCAAACGACATATTCTGTGTTTCAATTTTCTGATTTACCTAATAATATTCGTGAGCATTTGGTCTTCATCCCTTTTAATGTTTATGAAAATTGGGCGCAACGTGTATTTGTACAAGGAGAATATACTGAAACTGTCAAAAAGGTACTGCCTGCACTTCGAAAGATTGATCTAAAACCTATTTGGATTAATAATCTTTTACATCCTATTGTGAATTACTTGCAATCTATAATGCCGAAGAATAATGAAGAACAACGGAATATAGAATATACTCCTTTAGATGGAACGGGAATTTCTTCAACATCAAATAATCACGTTCACTTTGTAGTAGTAGGAATGTCGAAGATGGGTATTGCAATGGCCATTCAGGCTGCCCAAGTGGCACATTATCCCAATTATTCATCTGGAAGAAAAGATGAAAATGGTAATGTTTTGCGGAAGCCATCGCATAATAGAACTAGAATTACATTCATTGATAATGACGCTGAAAATGAAATGAATTTCTTTAAGGGTCGTTACCAAAATTTATTTGCACTTTCTCGTAGTAGATACATAGATGCTAGCGATAAAGATTATAATGCCAATGAACCTTGGGAAGATGCTATGGCCCAAGATAATTGTAAATATAAAAAACATGGAGCGAACTTTATTGATATAGAATGGGAATTTATTAAAGGCAATGTACAAAGTCCTGCGGTAATGAAATATCTTAAAGATTCCGCAGACCAGGCAAGTTGTTTACATGAAAACAAATCTTTATTGACTATTGCTATATGTCATCCGTTGGCTCACGAAGCAATTGCTGCAGCTTTATATATGCCAAGTGAAATCTATGACAATGCCCTTCAGATATTAGTATATCAAAGAGAGGCATCAGACATTGTTTATAATTTGAGTAGTAGAGATGGAGTATATACACATAAAAGATATGAAAAGCTGCGTCCGTTCGGAATGCAATATGCTGATTTTACAATGAATAAAGAAAATTACTATAGATCGCAGTTGTGCAACTATGTTTACAAGTTAATGTTTGACGATAAAATTGACAACAGGCATATTCCAGAGATATTGTCTAATATAAAAATATCTCAAAGAACTGATGAACATATGGAAAAAGCCAGAGAGTCTTGGAAGGTATTACCGGTGTTCAATAAATGGTCTAATCGTTACTTGTCCAATAGCTTTGAAACGAAGTTAAGAAGTATAAATGCAAGTTTTACCGATGTTGCAATGCATTATGACTTAATTTGTGAATTGTTCGAAAAGAATAAAATGGAAATGGCTGAATGTGAGCACAATCGTTGGAATGTGCAACAACTTCTGATGGGCTTTAGGGCATATAAAGATGATGAATTGGAGGAATTTGAAAGTCTTAGAAAAAAATCATCCTCAAGTAATGAGGCTAAAGTTGCATTCAAAGAATTTAAGAATAAGATGAAAAACAGTCCAGAAAAGATACATCTTAATATCTGTTCCATTTCCATGTTGCATAAATTAGACGAGGATGCAGAAGGATATGATGAGGTTTTCAATGCTTCGATACCTGCAATTTTAAAATGCATAGAGGAACATAATAAAGAAATTAGTTAAAAAGTATCATGACTGACCAACAAATAATAGAAGCCTTGATTGCTCGGGATGAGCGAGTGACTAAGCAGTTCTTTTTCGGGAACTGCCGTCCGCTTTTCTTGAGCATCATTCGCTATGTATTCTCCTATGAGGTGGATTATGATGAGTTCGTAAATGAATTCTATCTACATCTTATGGAGAACGATGCGTATCGTCTTAGACAGTTTCAAGGTCGTAGCACTATCTATCAGTGGATGAAAGTTGTAGCAATACGCTACTTTATCGCTAAGCGTGATAGCATGATAGATAATGAGTCAAGGGATGCTCTTTTAGATAGTGTTTTACAAAATGAAACTATTGAAGACGAAAAGAAGATGATGGCTAAGATGGATATAGAATATCTGTTCTCACTAATGCCAAACAGACGCTATGTATATGTCATCAGAAGAGTGATTTTACAGGGGGCTGAGCCTCAAGTTGTAGCTCAGGAACTCAGAACCAATGTGGATAATTTGTATAACATTAAGAAGCGTGCTATTGCTGCTTTGACAGAGATTGCACTGAAAGAAGTAGAGAAATATGAAAAAGAAATCAGTAAATAACATCTCGGCAGAGGTATTGGCAGCATTTCTTGATGGCAATGCTACTGCGCAAGAGAGCAAAGAAATAATTACAGCTCTCACCGAGGATGCTGAATTGAGAGAATTGATGCATATTTCTCAATCAGTAGATAAAGAATTGGGGATGATTCCACATGATTGTGAGTTTATTCCTATGACAGCAATGGCGGCAACATGTAATAAGGGTAATTATTGCAGCTTAGAGTGCGAGAAATATATTCTTCGCAAACTCAACATTGCATTTAATGAGGAACAATTACTCCAGAGTGCTGTTCAAAATGGATGGCAGAAAGAAGAAGGAACAGCACTTCATAATGTCGGACGACACTTGGAAAGTAAAGGCCTTGTAGTAACTCGACAGTATAATGCTTCAATCAGTGATATAGTAAACGCCCTAAAAGAGGATGGGTGTGCAATAGTTGCAGTTGATGGTGGAGAATTGTTAGGAAATAGAACGGATGAAACAGATGAGGATATCTTGATAGGTCAAATACTCGACCATACGGTTGTGGTATTGTCGCTTGATGTGAATAGAGGGACAATAACCCTATTTGATCCAAATTCTTCAAATACTGAAGACATATATCCAATTGAACAATTCAAAGACGCATGGAATGATTCTAAGAATTATTTAGTGGCTGCTACTTCTAACAGAATGAAAACTTATATTCCAAAGTCAATAGACTTATCGGATGTAGAATTAACCGAAGATTTGAATGAGTTGCGTGAAGCAATCGCAGAAAATGCTCATGAAGTGTGGGCTGAGAATCGATATGCAGAAGGTTGGAGATATGGGGCGCAACGCAATGATGAGTTGAAATTACACCCTGATATGGTGCCATACTCGCAACTGCCAGAAGGTGAAAAAGAATATGACCGAGAAATGGCAATGAAGACCATAAAACTTTTGAAGAAATTAGGATACGATTTAATTAAGCGAAACTAACCGGATTTGCATCAAGTATTTAGGTGTCGTATATAAAAATGCAGATGAAAAATTGTCTTGTTTAAAATATAGGCATTCGATATCATAATCTTAGATGTATTGTGCTGGTTATAGTTGCAAATTCTATATTCATAATTCTATACAAATAATAATTAAATATGAAATATGATATCTTCATAAGTTACAGGCGAGAAGGCGGTTATGATACGGCTAAACATCTCAATGACCTTCTTGTTCGAGATGGCTATAGAGTTAGTTTTGACATAGATACATTAAGAAACGGGGATTTTGACATACAGCTACTGTCTCGTATTGAGGAATGTAAAGACTTCATATTAGTCGTTGACAAACATGCATTTGATAGGACTCTTGATAAAACTTTTGATTCAACTAAAGATTGGATGCGTTGTGAACTTGCACATGCATTAAAACACAACAAAAATATTATTCCAGTTTTCCTATCAGGGGTTACGGGATTTCCCGATGGTCTTCCTGCAGATATTGTTAATGTTACGAAAAAGAATGGTCCTGAATATAATAGATATTATTTTAACGATTTCTACGAAACATTAAAGAAAAGATTTTTGCATAAACGAAGTAAATACAGAATTCCTCTTATTATAGTTCCTGTATTGTTTTTTGTGGCATTAATTCTTTTCATAAGCAAAGTATACAAAGTTGAAAAGGATATAAATTATGACAAGCAATCCATCATAGAAGATGGCAAACAAACCATTATTAATGAATATGATAAAAGACAAGAACTTCCTATACAAGAAAGAGCAGATATAGTAGATGTTGTTAATTCTTTTATCATAGATGATTTAACAGAGTATAATATCCAAGATTGGAGTGTTTTTAAAGATTATACTAAGAAGCACCAATTGATTCCCTTGACAGAAGGTATAGAATGGGTCGATGAAACTAATGACAAGTATATAACTCCGTTTAAACTTGATTTTGTATCAAAGTTGGTGTATAAGAATCGAAACTTTGATGAAGATATATTTGGAAATGCTAAAATTCAGCATATTACTTTAATGGGGCCAAGAGCTGGAGGTATCTTGTTATCCATTTCAAGTGGAAATCAAGCTACATATGAAATTGATTCTGATTTCATTATGGATATCGGTTTCTCGAATATGTCACACTTCAGTTTAAATGGCACGTACTATTGTATTGCAAAAAAAGATGAATACTGCTTGGTTGAAGTCAGGTCAGGAGGTTCAAGTGGTAATTTTTACGAATGGATTATATCTAATGAGCTTGATTTAATTAAAGACTATCTTCATGTATACCATGATATACCGGAGCAATGTAATATCTTTGAGGTTGTAGATGGAGACAATCTTACATCTTATTAATAACAAACAGCGAACGATTTCTATGATTAAACCAGCAGAATTTATTCATCCCGAAGACGCAGCAGCATTGCGTCAGTTGGAAAGCATCCCAGGATTCCCTGCTCTTGTTAAGAAAATTATGGCACTGGGATTTGAACAATTGCAGTATGGTATGAATATGGCGACAGCAATCCGTCTTTCTCCTACTCAATTACCCATACTTTACAATCACCTTCCTCCAATATGTAAGAAGTTAGGCATCCCAGAGCCTGAGTTCTATCTGCAAATGGACCCAATACCAAATGCATGGACTTTTGGTGATACCAAGATTTTCATCACTATCACATCGGGTTTGGTAGAATTGCTCAATGATGAGGAGTTGGATGCAGTAATCGCACACGAGTGTGGCCATATCCTTTGTCGACATGTACTGTATCACAGTATAGCTCAATATATTCTAAGCGGTGCAGACGCAATGGGAATTTTAGGTTCGCTGACCATACCTATTCAATATGCTATTTTGTATTGGTATAGAAAGAGCGAGTTATCGTGTGATAGATGTGGCAGTATAATAACCTCCCCAGAGATTGTTGCCCGCTCGATGGCTCGTTTGTCGGGTGGCCCAAAGGCTATAACAAGCGATTTGAATATGCATGAGTGGGCCCTACAAGCCGATAAATATGAGGAGATAAAGAATGATGGTTTGTGGAATAAAGCATTACAACTCTCCATCATAATTGGACGATCACATCCATTCAGTGCTGTACGAGTGCGTGAAATTCTTAAATGGGGAGAAAGCTCACAGTATAGAAATCTGATGCAGAATCTGAAAGCAGAAGCCTCGGGTAAGAAGTGTTCGATATGTAACAATGCCGTATGCGATGATTGGGCGTATTGCAAATATTGTGGAGCTAAACTTTAATTATCACCATATCATATTTATTTTAATATTATGTCAGTAAAATGTCCATATTGTAATAGCGAAAATGTCCAAGCAACAAATCTTGGCAAACGTGCTGTTGCCACAACAGTATCTTTCGCAGCGGGTTTTGTTGTATCCGTATTTAATAGAACGCTGGGCGGACCTACAGCTAAGGAAGTATACAAAAACATCTGTCCCAACAAGGAGTACATCTGCCTAAACGATAATTGTAGAAGAAAATTTATTAAGTAAATTTTTTAAGCATTAAGATGTTAAAGTTATGTTCTCAATGAAGAAGGATGCTTGAATATTGATGAAATGATCATCAACTATACATCATTCAAGAATATCAATTTAATTGACGGTAGTCAATGTATGCGATCATATCTTTGTAAAGGCAATTGTTGGTGATTTGGGGATAATACATGTTACGAGGAAAATAATAATGTATTTATTATGATTATAGAAATTTCAAATGAAGATATCAATGGGTATATCAAAAAACATTTTGGAGTCAATATACATATATCTAACACGACAAAGAATCGTGTAAGGCTGACATATGACGGAGGAGCACCGCTGTATAATATTCCGTTAGATGTTGATATTAAGTATCATAGTAAGGTGCAAATGGAGCTAACACCGTATTGTGCACTTCCAGGTATTGAGACAATCATTTCTGGTGCTTTGGATTTCTTAGGCTTTAGAAAAGTTTTTCCATTGGGTGTCGTGCGTAACGGTAATAGTATCACAATAGCACTTAATCAGATTCCTCAACTCAGTTCTTTGCTATCAAATGTAATTGTTAATGCAATAGAGTTTAATAGTAGTGGATTAGTAGTTGATATACGTTTTCGTTAATATGATAAAATAATATGAATATTCATATTCCATATTCTGAAGTAAATCAGTTGATAGCTTCTAACATAGATATTCCAATTAGCGTCACATACAGAGGTGGCGGTGCGATATCGATAATGTATCGTTATAAAACAGACGTGTTTCTAATTGGCGAAATAACAAAAGATATTACCATTAATCTTGTTGTAGACTCTGTCTCGCCACGAACAGTTGTTCTTCGAACAGATAATGGTGCGCTTGTAGATACTATTATTTCTAAGGTACTACAATCAATCGTGACAAAGAAATCTATAAATTTTATCGAAATATCTGGCTCACGTATCAAACTTACTCTGGGAAAGATACCCTCAATTATACCTTTTTTGAGATTGGTTAATTTGAAGAGTGTCACACCAACATCAAGTGAAATTACTATATCTGTTGATATAATTTAATTATCTGTTTAGATTGTAAGCGGGAATTTACTGGAGGTCCAGACATGTAATACCATTTTATTCTATAATCATTAAATCAAAAAGTTATGTTTTTCAACGAATACGGAATCTTGGATATTGACGAAATGGTGGCAGGTAATGCATCTTTCAAAACTATTATGGACGATGGCGTAGTAACAGAAGAGGAGATAAAGGCCCAGTCAGACAAGGTTATAGCAATGCTTCACGATATGGAGATGAAGTATAGTGAAGAGCAACTTGCTGAGATTAAGAGTTTGCTCGCAGAAACAAATGTATTGTACGCAGTATACAATTTTTATTCAATTCAAAACATTAATAAGTAATAGTTATGGCAACTTTCAATACAAAAAAAATATTATACGGTTCACCATCATTAATCCCTACCATAGCAAATAATTTGCATTCAAAGTTTAAAGCCGATGGCTACGACGTATCAATGGACGCGTTGAGCAGTGGCGGTTATGATATCTCTATTGCTAAGGGTAATTTGTTCAAAGCTGTTTTGGGAATGAAAACAGCTCTGAAGATTACATTGTTGCCTCAATCCGGTAATATATATTTTGAAGCAGGTGTTGGTATCTTTGGAAAACAAATTGTCCCTACACTTATAATGTGGTATGTTGCTTGGCCAGTTTTGTTAACTCAAATATGGGGACTTATTCAACAGTCAAAACTTGATGATGAAGCTCTTCGCATTGCTGAGGATGTCGTTTGTAAGAGTAATAATGGTGAAGTATCTGTTAACTTTGGTGGTAAGTTCTGCGTCAGTTGTGGTACCAAAAACGCAGAGTCTGCGAACTTCTGCCCAGGCTGTGGTAAACCTCTATAAATAATTAACAATATGGCAACAGTTATTGAAATTTATGAAGTAGCAAAGAGGGCAATCGCTGCATTAAAAAAGATTGATTCAGTGGCTTCAGGCGTATTGCCTGAGGATATTGAGAAGGTTGTTTTGAGGCATGCAAAAATTGCATTCGCATCGGCATTTATTCCAATTGGAGGTCTGGATGTAATAGCGGCTACAGCTAATGTTTGGGCTATGTACATTAGTATAAATAATACGCTTGGCTTGAAATTTTCAGATCATCTTCTCAAAAGCATTGGATCCGCAATTGTGTCAAATATTGTGCAAAATGTTGGACTCATGTCGGTTATATCAGCATTAAAATGGAATCCTGTTTCATGGCCCATATCTGTAGCGATTTTGACATCATCACTATATGCACTCACTATCGCGTCTGGTTGGATATATCTTACAGCTTTGGCAAATATGGCACAACATGATAATGATATTACATCATCTGTGAAAGATATTCTTAGAAATAAAGCAGACATTAAAAGATTGTTTGACAAATTATCTAAAAGAAAGTAATATGAAAAAATTATTTTTCGATAATGATGGCTCTTTGGTTATCAATGAATCAATAATGAATCATCCTTCGTACAATAAAATATTAGAAGATAATATTGTAACCGAAGAAGAATTGCAACATCAGATTAATGTAGTTCTTTCTCTGTTTCAGAAAATTGAGGAGGAATGTAGTGATATGCAGAAAGAGCTAATTAAGGAGTTAATAATAGAGACTAATATTTTAAATTATATATCTAAGATATATAATCTAAATACATCATTGGAGTAGTTTCTTATGATTAAAAGAAATATCTGAGACAGATTGAAGAGAGACTTCTTGCAGTATAGCTTGCTGCAGGAAGGCTCTCTTTCTGCTAAAGAAATAGCAGAAAAGTTCAAAATTGCAGACACATTGGGAGCTAATGTGCTGTTATTTGCCCTGGACAAGGAATCTAATGAAATGTGCTTTCATGATTGTTCTTTAGGAAAGTATCGACATATTGATGTGAGCAAATATTCTAATGAAGATAAAGCCGATGCTATTACAAATCGAATATTAGAAAGAATATTACCCGTAGGTGGATTAGTGACATTTGCAGAGAATTTTAGGTCTGGACGATTAGGAGTTAAGGATGAGGAAGAGGCAAAAAAACTATACAAATGCCTATTTGATATGGCAGAAAAATCAGACAATCCATATGCTTTGCAAAGACTCTAATGAGTTTTTCCCAAAGGCTCAAATCTATCTTCAAGAAATAACCCTTTAATATAATATGGAAACAATTATAATTCTTTTAACCGCATTACTACCTATCGCCATCCTTGTATACTACATATACCATAAGGATAAGAAATCACCAGAGCCGACAGGACAATTGGTAAAGGCATTCTTTTACGGAATATTGTCTATTCCATTGTCCTTATGTATGTCGATACCATTAGGATTGATTGGTGTATATCCTGCTGAGGCGACAAGCATTTTGGGAAGTATCAGTACTGCATTCTTTGGAGCTGCGATACCTGAAGAAATAGCGAAGTTCTTTATGTTATGGCTGTTGTTGCGAAAGAATCAATACTTTGATGAGAAAATGGATGGTATTGTCTATGCAGTCTGCGTATCCCTCGGCTTTGCTGCTTTAGAGAATATAATGTATCTCTTCTCCAATGAAGAGACATACTTGTCTGTAGGCATTGCTCGTGCAATATTCGCAGTGCCAGGGCATTTCTGTTTTGGCATACTAATGGGATACTATTATTCATTGGCAAAATTCTATCCCAAGACACCTAAAAAGAATAAAGCTCTTATATTAGTTGCACCTATCATCGTTCATGGGCTCTACGATTCCATATTATTCATAATCAACGTAACTCCAGCTATAAGTGGCATCCTATTGATTGCTTTCTTGGTATTTTGTCATAAGATGTGGAAATATGGAAGTAAAAGTATACAAGAGCATTTGGAAAGGGACCACTATCTCTAATTATTTCGTGAATTCACCCAATAAATATGAGTCAGAGAATAAAGAATAGATCAATTAGTTTGATTGTATGGTCAACACTCTATGTTGTGCTATGTGTGATTTTTATTGGCTTTATAGACCTTGATTTTGATTTCAACCATCGTGTTTTTCCAAATCTTTATGGTTTATTTGGAATGTTGTCAATACTACTATGGTTCGTTTTAATCCATGGTTTTTCCCAATTTAATGGTTCTACTGAAAAATGGTGGTCGAAACTTCTTTACGATTTATTTCCATATCCAGATAGGAAACTTCATGGCTCCGTATTTAGAGATGTTATTTCCCCTACATTATTTTGGTGTTGCTTCTTCTTAGTAATCGGTCCTCTTTTATTCTTTATTGCGATAGGTATTATAGTGTTATTGGGTTATGTATTATTCTATAATCCTATGTATTTCATCTATCAGAAAAGTTTTCCCGTATTTATAACATTGGTATCTTTATCAGTTATCGCAATAATATTGACGGTCGCACATAAACGAGAACTTTGTAGGTTGCATACTCGATATGATTTTTTAGCTATTTTAAGGACATTATTTTGTGTTGATATTTCGACCATTGGATATTTACTTCTGTTTATAGGTATCGTCGAAGGTTATTGTGAGATATCTTCTTTTATTACAATATTCAAAGTAAATGACTATGATTTAATTGAATTAGGAACAGTCTTATTTAAACCATTTATAAACCTTCTGCCTGGGGGATTAGTCCTATATTATTGTAGACGAGAACTTAATTGTTTCCTGTATGCTGAAGATTCTTATTATTTGTATTTACGCTCATTCCAATTTGATGACAAAGAGGACTCTTTATTAAAAAGGCTTCCAGCAGGAGGAAAACAGATTATGAAAATAGGGAACCCATCAAGTCACTTGTTTCCCAATATTCGATCGCAAAAAACGATGTATCATGATGTTCTATTTCTCCCTTCATCTAATTGGAAAAAACATTTAGATTATTATATCTATAAAGCATTTTCTGTAATAAGTGTTATTGATGATACACAAGGGGTTGTTTGGGAAATGTTTCACCATTCAGAATATTATCATAAAATAGTATTTTATGTGGATTCGAATGAAAAATTATGTAAACTTGAGGCGATGGTTGCAGAAAGTGAAGAATTCAAATCATCTCCTATTCTTTATTATTGTATAAGCCATTTAAACAAATTAGAACTCTGCACTCCATTCGTTTTCTGGATAAAAGGTAAACATTGTTATTATGACAATGTAGATATGTTATCATCATTACTCTCTACAAAGTTGGACTGCGAATCTAAAAATTATTTCGATATTGATTCTGCATATGGAGCAACTATTTCCAAAAGTTCTTTAAATGATGAAGAAGTTTATAAAAAATGGAACATGGCATCGGGATTACTGTCTATAGTTCGAAAAACTTTTAGTCTAATTAATGCAAAACTTCCGTTGGTTCTGTTCGCCTTATTTATTATAGTTTCATTTCTATTTTGCTTATTATTACTCGTCGGATTTGTATGGTTTGGTGTAGAATCAATAATACAAGGTGAGATCCTTACAGGGATTATAGGGCTTGTATTGGGGTTGGGACTGGCTTTCTTCAGCGTATATGGATGGTACAAGCAGCTGTTTAAGTCAATTCTAAAAAAATAAAAAACAGATAAAATAGATGTTTCCAGGTATATTAGAATTTTTTAAAAAGATTTGGGAAAGAACATCTTTTCACGAATCTTTAGATGTTTGGAATAACTCAATGCTTATTGATTTTAGTGTAATTGGATATTGGATTTTCCTTTTAGGATGTCTGTTGGCTTTTGGGATATGGTTTCTGTCTAATAAAAGAACATCTCGTTTGCTCGAATACGTTTCTAATAATCTTTTAATAGTGTCATCTATCATTTGGTTGTTTGGAGTTATTGTTTATATCATCGGGTTTTATAGGGAGGGATTAAATTGGTTATCTGTTATTCCACGAGCAATAATATCATCATTTAAAATGTTCGTTGTAACGAACGAATTAGCACGTGTACCCAAAGAATTACAAGAGAACGCTATATATATGTCAGCTTTCTCCATTGCACATTTTACAGCCGCATTTATAACATTTTTGTTTATCTTTAAGATGGTTGGCTACAAGATAAAATCCTCTTTGAGGCTGATATTTCATAAGTGGTTTCATTCAAAAGGTAAAATTATGCACCTATTTTGGGGAGTCAATGAAGCGTCTGTACTATTGGGTGAAGATATAAGGAAGCAACATGCTACGGAGACTATCATATTCGTGGATATAGACAAGGAGAATGAAGATAATACTCAAAGGAAAGCAACACTGAACCATATAACCAATACTATTACAATCAAAAATAGTGAGATTGCTCCTTTAGATGCAATAGATGCCTTTGTGGTTCATTGCTATAATGGACCGGCTGCATTTAAGAGCGATAACGGGTCTGATATTTTCGGCAACTTACATTTGAAAACTATTGGTTCTATTGTGCAGAAATGTAGTAAAGCCTACTTCTACTTCCTTTCCAATGATGAGTCACAGAATATTGCTGGCGCATTGAACTTGCAAAAAGACCAAAGACTTCGTTCTATGCATGAAAATAAGCCCGTAATTTATATTCATGCCCGCAGAGATGCAAATAACGAGATTTTTGACCACTATTCACAGTACGATGGAGAGTCTCAGCGAATGAAGATAAAGATTGTAGATTCCGCATATTTGTCTGTGGCCACGCTAAAGCAGGATGAGAGAACTCTGCCTGTGA
>JAZRJJ010000059.1:0-37079 GCA_045645705.1 Alistipes sp.
GGCTTTACGCTCTCTGCCGAGAATGAAAATATCAAGGAGGAGTACCTCGTTGGTAGTGAAAATGAGCAGTGGATGGAGGAGTATTTTCAGCTGATATACACCATTTCGGCTACGCAACCATTCGATAGGCGGAGCGTAGAACACCTACTCCTGTCGCTACACTACCGCATTGTGGATAGCACAGCAAGTAGCCACCACTCGAAAGGACGCAGAGAGGAGTTGTTCCGCCTATTTATCGAGCAACTCAACACGCATCGTGGCAAGCACGACCTTGCATACTATGCTGAGCGTATGAATATCTCGCCACAATACCTCAGTCGTTTGGTCTTTGAGACGAGTGGCGTAGTGGCAAGCGACTGGATAAATCGGGCGGTCACTGTGCAAGCAAAACTATTTTTGCGTAGTTCGAACCTTACTATCGAGCAGATTGCCGAAGAGTTGAATTTCTCGACAACGCCCTATTTTTGTCGCTTCTTCAAGCGAGAAGTCGGCGTAACCCCATCGCAATATCGTGTCAGTCAGTAACTCTACTTGATCTGTTTGTCGAGGATGTTGCCTATCGCTCCCATCATTGCCGCGCCGCCAAAGTGTAGCGATTGTAGGTTCTCTATGCGCTCGGGCGTCACGCCACCAAGTGCTATGACCTTGTTGTCGATGATACCCTTGTTTGAAGCCTGTTGCAGTTCATCGTGGCTGAATTTTGAGAGATAGCCGCGCTTCGATATGCTGTCAAAGATGGGGCTTAGGAAGAGGTAGTCGCACTCATCCTTATATCTCGCGACCTCCTCAAACGAGTGGCATGAGCGGGTGCGCGTTCCCTGATAATGGGTGGGGTATGCCGTGTAGTTGCGATTAAGGTGTATGCCGCGCAGAGCATACTCATCATATAGCGTGGCGTAGTCGTGCACAACGATGCGCGAGCGCTCCGAGGGGGTGAGTCGCCCCAGCAAATCTCTGCAATACTCAATGTCCGCATCGGGCTTGCGCAGGTGCACAATGTCGAAGCCATTGGCAAGGAGGTGCCTGATGATGGCATCCTCCCCGTCAATAGCAAAGGGCTGTGTTATAGCGATTTGCAGCATTGCTATGCCTTGTTTAGTTTGGCGATGATAAGGTCGGCAACCTTCTTGCCCGAGAGGAGCATGCCGCCGAAGATTGGGCCCATGCGTGGTGTGCCACTTACGGCCGATGCCGCCATGCCGCATACATAGAGGCCTGGGTATATCTCCTTTGTGCCATTCACAACCTCCTCTTCGCCAGCTACTACATCCAACGAGCGCTCGCCGATAACATCACCCGTGTCGGTAGCCAGACGTATGCCATTCTTGCGCGCTACGGTGCGGCACATCTCGCTGTCGTGGCCTGTGCCGTCGATGACGCACTTAGCCATGATGTTGAGAGGGTCTACGTGCATGCCCTCGCGGAGTACGGGTGTCCAGTTTACCACGACGCCACTTACCACATCATTTTTGAAGATGACATCTTCGACCGAGTAGCAGTTGAAGATTGTAGCGCCAGCGTGCACAGCCTTGTAGAGCAGTGCCGAGGTGCTCTCCACAGAGTCCATGACGTAGAGGTGGTCGTCATACTGCTCGAAGTTGATGTCGAACTCCTTGATGATGTGTAGCGCCTCCTCCTGAACAACAATCTGGTTGAACATCATGGCGCCACCCCACATGCCACCGCCAGGCGATAGCTTGCGGTCGAACTGTGCAACCTTAAGACCCGCCTTTGCGAGGTAGTAGGCAGCGACGATGCCCGAAGGTCCGCCACCCACGATGGCTACGTCCAAATCCAAGTTACGCTCCAACTTATTGAAGTAGGTGCTAATAATTCCGTGTGATACGTTTCTTTCAATCATAATTTTAATTGGTTTATAAGGTTATGGGTAATTACTCTTCGCATAGCGTATGGCTAATTCTCATTGCGCAGAAGTTCGGCCCGCACATTGTGCAGTACTTGCCTCCCACATTATTCGATGTCTTGTAGTATTCGAGGGCTCGCTCGGGGTCGAGGCTGAGGTTGAACTGATCCTTCCAGCGGAACTCGTAGCGCGCCTTGCTCAGTGCATTGTCTCTCACCATAGCTCCTGGGTGTTGCTTGGCAAGGTCTGCGGCGTGTGCTGCGAGCTTAAAGGCTACGACGCCCTCGCGCACATCCTCCTTGTTCGGTAGCGCAAGGTGCTCCTTGGGTGTTACGTAGCAGAGCATCGCCGTGCCATACCAGCCAATCTGCGCCGCACCGATGGCCGAGGTTATGTGGTCGTAGCCTGGGGCGATGTCCGTAACCAGTGGGCCAAGGGTGTAGAATGGTGCGTTGTGACACTTCTCTATTTGGCGCTCCATGTTCTCCTTAATCTTGTGCATGGGCACATGGCCTGGGCCCTCGATAAATACCTGCACGTTCTTTGCCCATGCGCGCTCCACAAGCTCACCCATGGTGTCCAACTCGGCAAACTGGGCGCGGTCGTTGGCATCGTAGATGCTTCCGGGGCGTAGGCCGTCACCCAACGATAGTGCTACGTCGTAGCGCGCCGCAATGTCGCAGATGTCGTCGAAGTGCTCATAAAGAAAACTCTCCTTTTGGTGCGTCTGACACCACTTCGAGATGATGCTACCGCCGCGACTCACTATGCCCGTAAGGCGGTCGGCGGCGAGCATCACATTTTTGAGGCGGATGCCGCAGTGGATGGTGAAGTAGTCGACACCCTGCTCGCACTGCTCAATAAGCACATCGCGATAAATCTCCCATGTTAGCTCCTCGGCCTTGCCCTCTACGCGCTCCATGGCCTGATATATGGGCACTGTGCCGATGGGCACGGGGCTGTTGCGCAATATCCACTCGCGTGTCTCGTGGATGTTGGGGCCTGTCGAGAGGTCCATGATGGTGTCGGCGCCCCACTTACAACTCCATATAGCCTTTTCTACCTCCTCGTCGATGCTCGATGTGGTTGCCGAGTTGCCGATGTTGGCGTTAATCTTGGTAAGGAAGCTGCGGCCAATAATCATAGGCTCGGCCTCGGGGTGGTTGATGTTTGCAGGGATAACGGCGCGACCCTCGGCAACCTCCTTGCGCACAAACTCTGGCGTGATGTGCGTCTCGATGCCCAGCTCCTGGCAGTTCATGTTCTCGCGTATAGCGACATACTCCATCTCGGGTGTTATGATGCCCCGCTTGGCGTAGTACATTTGGCTGATGTTTGCACTATCCTTCGTTCTGCGCTCCTTGATCCACTCTGCACGCAGGTGGGGTAGTCCGCGCTCGAGGTCTATGGATGCCTCCTTGTCACCATAAGCACCCGAGGTGTCGTATATGTATACCGCGGGGTTGGGTGTCTCCACGCGCTCGCCATCCTTAATCGCCACCGTAGGCATCTGGTTAACTCTTCTCATACTCACTCTAACGCTCGGATGTATAGTTCCACCGATGTAGACCCTCTCCGAACCTGGATAAGAGATTTTCAAATCCGTCTTCATACTCACAATATTTTAGTTAATAGGTTTTATTTATAGCAAACTCAGCACATTCTGCATCTCAGTTATAGGGTCTTGGGCATTCAGGATGCTGCCACTTAGCGCTATGCCACTCACGCCACATGCCATAATGGCGGGTATATCCTCTTTGCCGATGCCACCTATGGCGACAATGGGGATGTGGATGTTGTGCTTGCGCATCTGGCCGATTATCGCGCGGTAGCCCTCTGTGCTGAGTATAGGTGCGAGGTTCTGCTTTGTCGTGGTGTAGCGATAGGGACCACAGCCAAAGTAGTCGGGCGTGGCCGAGCGTAGTGTGTTGGCAATATCATCAAATGAGTTCACCGTGCTGCCGATGATGAAGTTATCCCCGAGGATTTTGCGTGCCTCGGCTATGGGCATATCGTTCTTGCCGAGGTGCACTCCGTCAGCCCCTATTCGCTTGACAAGATGCACATTGTCGTCGATGATAAATGTCGCGCTATAGTCCCTGCACATCCTCTGCACCGCGAGGGCTGTCTCCTCGAGAAGCTCCTCAGAGGCACCCTTCATGCGCAGTTGTATCCAGCGGCAGCCACCCTCCAAGGCTATGCGGACAGAGTCGATGTAGGAGTAGCGGTCATTGTAGTGTGTAATAAATTGCAACTGGTAGTTACTCATACTTATAGACATACATTGTTTGTGGACTAAAACCGTGGTTTACAGGGCCGTAGCCATGACCTATGGCGATGTCGGCGCCATGGCGTATAGCCTCGGTTACGAACTCCTTGGCGCGGCGTATAGCCTCTGCCATGTCGCAGCCGCGTGCTATGTATGCCGCTATTGCCGAGGAGAGCGTGCACCCCGTGCCGTGGGTGTTGCGCGTGTCGATGGTCTCGGATGTAAAGATGGTGGATTCGATACCCTCGGCGGTGTGGGTAAAGAGAATGTCGCTCTTGGTGTCGCCCTTCGCGTGACCACCTTTTAGGAGTATCGCCTTTACGCCATAGCCAAACAGATGCTCTGCAGCACGCCTCTTATGGTCGAACGTATCGATGGGCATGTTGGCGAGTGTTGCCATCTCGGGCATGTTGGGCGTGATAAGCGTGGCCATGGGTAGGAGGCGGTGCTTTACGACCTCCTCGGCCTCGGTAGATAGTAGGCGGTGGCCGCTTGTCGATACCATTACAGGGTCGAGGATGATGGGAATAGAGTAGTTGGCGAGAGCATCTGCCACGCAGTTTGCGACCTCGTCATTGGCGAGCATTCCAATCTTTATCGCTGCGGGGTGTAGGTCCTCCACGACGGCCATAATCTGGTCGCGGACCATCTGTGGTGGAAGAGCAAATTGGGAGTCTACGCCGAGCGTATTTTGCGCGGTGATGGCCGTTATGGCTGTTGCGCCATATACTCCGAGGGCGGAGAATGTCTTGATGTCGGCCTGGATGCCTGCGCCACCCGAGGAGTCGGAGCCAGCAATCGAAAGTGCTACGCGATACTCTTTTGTGGTGGTGTGGGCTTGCACCTCGTTGTAGTCGTTTATAACCATAATAATCAGAAAATTATATGTTAAAAACGAGGTGCCCGAAGACGAAAAAAACGCATACCTCCAGATAGGGGTATGCGTTATGATATTATCCACAATTCCTACGGCAGTACTAACTGCATCAGGTTCGAGGGTATAATCTCAGCCAATTAAGGCACCCCTTTGTCTCTACAAAGATAGAATTTTTTTTCTGATACTACAAATTTTTTGTCGCATAATTTTATGCCAGGAATATTTCGTATCTTTGCAATCACTACAATTTATGTCACCTATGTACGCACTTGCCGACTGCAATAACTTCTTCGTATCGTGTGAGCGAGCCTTCCGTCCCGACCTGGAGGGGCGCCCCGTCATTGTGCTCTCGCGCAACGATGGTTGTGCCATTGCGCGCTCGAACGAGGCAAAGCGCTTGGGCATAAAGATGGGTGACCCGCTGTTCAAAATCAGAGAGTTGGTCCAAAAACATAATATCGCGATATTCTCTACGAATATGTCGCTATATGCCGACTTCTCGCGGCGTGTGCGTGCGGTGTTGCGAGAGAGTGTCCCATTTATCGAGGTCTACTCCATCGACGAGGCCTTCCTCGACCTGCGCGGTATCGAGGGCGTGGACTTTGATAATTTCGCCAAGACACTCTCGGCACGCTGCCGCAGGCTGACATGCATCCCCGTATCGGTGGGCGTTGCACCCACAAAGACACTCGCAAAGATTGCTGCCGAGTTGTGCAAGAGTTACCCCAAGCTGCGGGGTGGCTGCTTCATGCACCGCAAGGAGGATATCGAGAAGGTGCTCAAGCGCTGGCCGATAGAGGATGTGTGGGGCATAGGTCGCCGTAGTACGCCACGCCTGAAGGCTGTGGGTGTAAATACGGCATACGACTTCACGCAGCTCAATGAACACTATGTGCGCCGAGAGATGGGCATAACGGGACTTAGGACCTGGCGCGAGTTGCGTGGTATACCCGCCATAGAGTTCGAGGCTACGACCGATGCCAAGCAGTCGATATGTAACTCGCGAAGCTTCTCCACGGAGATATACGATAGGGCTGAACTCTCGGAGCAGGTGGCGAAGTTCGCCGCTATGACGGCAGAGAAGCTACGAAGTCAGAACTCTGTATGCTCCCATCTCACGGTCTTTGCCGCTACAAACCGCTTCAAGGAGGATGAGGTGCAGCAATTCGGCCATATATGCGTGCCCCTCGTCGAACCTACGGATAGTACCATAGATATCGTGCGTTGCGCGCGCGAGGCGTTGGACGAGATATTTGTGCGAGGTACGGGGTACAAGAAGGCGGGCGTCGTAGCCTCGGGCATAGTGTTGCGCGAGAGTGTCTCGGTGTCGATGTTCAACGGCGAGCACCAGGAGCGCCACCGCAGACTTATGCAGGCGCTCGATAGCATAAACAACCGCGTGGGTGATGGCTCGGTGGTGGTGGCCTCAGCGGGACTCTCGGAGGTAAAGGCCAATAGCGCACACCGCTCACCAGGTTACACGACAAACTGGAACGACCTTCCCGTAGTGAAGTAGCGGGGCAGTAGCGGGGCAGTAGCATAGAGGTCAATCAGCAAGATAAGTTACAGACAAAATAAAATGGGCTGTCCGAATTTCGAACAGCCCATTGTTGTTAATGGTATCCAGGGTTTAGATTGTGCCAGTTTCCCAAAGCTCAACCTCGTTGCCAGTGAGAGGATCGATTGCGAATGGCTCGCAGAAGTTACCATCCTCACCTACCCATGTAGTGTAGATAAATGTCATGCCAGATGAACCGTATGGGAAGAAGATATATGGTGCATCGCGCTCCTCAGAGTGGTAAACCTCCTCGAGGTAGTTGTCACCATCAGTATCCTCCCACTCAATCCACTCGCGGAGGTAGATGCCTGACTCCTGCCACTCGAAGCTCTTACCCTGCTCGCTCATGCCACCAGTGTCGCAGAGAGTCATAATCTCAGCGATAAGCTTCTCCACTGTGTTTACGTTTGTGCCCAACTCATCGTTGATGAGGTTGTCGCGGAACAATGCTGCAGTGTAAATCTTAGTGTGAGGTGCGGGGAGACATGACCAGCTGAATGACATGAAGAGGTGTGGGTTATCCTCCATCGACAAGATGCTTACTGTAGGCTTAGACTCTGCCCACTGTGCCTGGTCGCGTGTAACAACAGTACCGATGTTTGCGATAGGCTTGAAGTAGCATGATGTAGCCTCAGAGTATGTGCCATCAGCAGCGTAAGCGATAACAACAACTACATACTCAACATCCATCTCAAGACCTGTGAGAGCGATAGAGTTCTCTGTGGTCTTGTAAACATCCGATGAATCCATGTTCATGATGATGTACTCACCAGCCTTCTTAACTGTGCCACCATAAACCTCCTTCCAAGCAGCGTCGCCTGTCTTAGATACGATGTATGCGTAGTTTGCAGCGCCCTCGCAAGTGAGGTTGATGAGCGTGTTGTCAATCTTGTACTCCTTGAGCTCGGCAGTAAGCACGAGGTTAGTGTTGTACTCGATGCTCTTTGTTGTGAACTCCTGCTTAAATGGCACGCCAATCTTACCGTTAGCATCTACAGCCACAGCGAAGAATGTGAGCTTTGTGCCAGGCTTAACACCGTCGTAGCGCGCTACAACAGCCTCGTTAGACATAACCTGGTAGCCCTCCTCGAGGAGCATGTCGATAACGTAGTTGTCATCGGGGTATGCCGAAGCCATGTATGAAGGCATAGCGTTGTAGAACATCATGATGTGGGGCTCTGCTGTGTTGAGCGTCATCTCGATGTAGTCGAATGCGATAGTAGGCTCGCCAATGATGCTAACCTCCATGTTACCATCGCGTGTGTAGTCCTGAGTTGTGAAGTTCCAAGAGATAACATTGTCCTCAAGGTAGATATCCTTCGAGTTCTTGGCCATGTAGTATGCAACATACTCTGTGCCGTACTCGAGTGCTGCACCGTTAGTGAAGAGCTCAACGAATGAACCAGTGTAGTCCATGTTCTCGTGACGAGCATCGAGGTAGTCGGGGTTCTCGGTGTAGTATGCAGCAATCTCAGCAGCGTTGAACTCCTCGGCCTTGGCATAGCCAAGCATGAAGTTTGCAGAGTTCTTTGTAACGAACTTGATGTCAGCATCGAAGAACGATACAGAGTTTACGTTGAACGATACAGAGCTGTGAGTGTATGACTCGGTGAAGAACTCCTCCTCAACAACGTAGAGGTCGCCATCCTCGTTTGTGCGAGGTACAACATACCAGAAGATGTACTCGTTACCTACGGTCAAAGCCGAAGAGCGCAAGTCAGAGAATGCAACATATGCAGAGGTGCCCTCCATGAATGACATCTGGTAAACAGCGCTTGAAGTGCCACCAGCGAGCACCTTCTCGCAGTTTGTGAAGCAAGTGTCAACCTTGTAGCTGCCTGCAGGAAGAAGACCGCAGAGCATGTAGTTAGTGCCGTAGCCAACCTCAACATGGATGCCCTGAAGTGAGAAGAGTACGTTTGCAGGGTTGCAGTCAACCTTAATGGTTGCGATAGATGATGCGCCGTTGTTGAATGCTACCATAACCTTTACCTCACCGCTGTTAACCGCAGCACCAGAGTCGATGTCTGCCTGTGTAGGAGCGAAGAAGTTGAGGAACAAGCGGCTGCTCTTTGTCTCGAGAGTAGCGTCGCACTCCCAACCGCGAGGCGTAGTAATCAAGAAGTCTGCAGCATCCTCAACCTCGATTGTGAATGGAGTCTCGCTACCGTAAGGCACGAAGATAGAGTCGTAGGGGAGGATGATGCGGCCATTCTGCATACCGACCTTCAATGTTGAGCCGTCAGCAAGAGTTACGAGGCAGTAGAGTGCCAATGGGTTGCCATCCTCGTCAGTGCGCCAGTCAGAGTATACCACCTTAACATCCTTGATGATGCTGTCGGCAACAGACTCTGTGTAGCCAGTCTGAATCCATGTGTTACCACCGTCGAACGACACCTCGATAACGCCATCAGTAACCTGAGTCTTAGGCGAAATCTCAGCTACGGGAACTGCCTTGCCATCAACATAGATAGGCTGTGCGTTGCCAAGACCGTCGTAAGTAGCCCAGCAGAGAACGCCGTCAACCAATGTTGTGGTTACGATGTTTGCAGGAACGCCCGCACCCTCGGGGTAGACGTTAATCTTTGTGCCATCAGAGAGGATAATCTGCTTGCTACCATCCTGCTGCTGCTTGACATCGGTAACAGTCACAAGACCATTTACCATGTCGCGAATAGCGTTGAGCTCGTTCTCAACCTGCGTACGCAAGTCAGAAATCTCCTGCTCAATCTCGTCGATCTTGTCCCAGATAGCCTCGTCGTTATACTGACAAGAGACCACAGACGAAGAGACGATAGCCGTTGTAAGCACGGTTGCCACAACAGCCTTCATGTTCTTGAAAAGTCTTTTCATAAAGTTATTGTTAATTAGTTGTTTAATGTGTCCATTTTCACGCACTTATGCGTGCGTACAAGCAAGCAAATGTAAATATAAAATTCTACACAACCAAATATGATTGTGAGATTTCTGCATAATTATGTATTTATTATGTCTCCGAGGGATTGCTTGTGGGTAGATGGAGACCACTATGACGACCAGATGGGAGATGGGTCGTTGCAAATATTGTGATAAATGGGGCGTGTTCACGTCATGCGTTCACGCCCCAAAATATATGCTGTTACGATAGTTGCCTATCGGTCAAATGCCTGAGCCTTGAGTGCTATGCCCTCACCGTCAGGGGTTACGAGCACTACGCCAGCCTCCTCGCGTGTGATGTGGCCAATGACATCCACCAAGCCGAGACGCATGATGCTCTCCTGCTTGTCGAGCGGTACGGTGAAGAGCAACTCGTGGTCCTCGCCGCCGTTGAGTGCCGCGATTACGGGGTCGATATGCATCTCCTCTGCAAGCTCTGTAGTCTGGCGTGCGATGGGAATACGCTCGAGGTAGATGCGTGCACCGCACTTCGATGAGCGGCAAATCTGACGCAAGTCGCTCGCAAGACCATCCGACAAATCAATCATAGACGTTGGCTGAATGCCCTCCTCCTTGAGTGCATCAATGATGTTGATGCGGGCACGGGGCTTGAGGTAACGCTCCAGGAGGTACTCGTGACCTGCGAACTTGGGCTCGGGATTCTCTACATCCTTCAACACTCGTTTCTCGCGCTCCAAGAGGTGCAGACCCATGTATGCCGCACCGAGGTTCGATGTGATGCAGATAAGGTCGTGCTCCTTGGCGCCTGAACGATATGCCACCTCGCTCTTCTTTGCGCGACCCGTAGCCGAGATGGTGATTACAAGGCCATTCATAGATGCCGTTGTGTCGCCACCCACGATGTCCACGCCGAGCTCCTTTGCTGCATGCTCCATGCCTTCGTACAACTCATCGAGCGCCTCTACCGATATTTTTGCCGATACGCCGAGTGCCACGACCACCTGCTGGGGCTTTGCGTTCATCGCGAGGATGTCGTTCACGCCACGCACGATAGCCTTGTAGCCGAGGTGCTTAAGTGGGAAGTAGCTGAGGTCGAAGTCTATGCCCTCGGTCATCATGTCTGTTGTGAGGAGCATAACCTCGTCGCCGAGGTCTATAATTGCGGCGTCATCACCCGCTGCCATGAGCGTTGTGTCGTTGCGACGCCCGAGGCGAGAGGTTAGACGATCTATGAGTCCGAATTCGCCCAAAGAGGCAATCTCTGTACTATTTGTAGTTTTCATATTAAATTTTTTGCAAAAATACTTTTTTGATTGGAATATTGCAAAAAAAAACATAACTTTGCCTCAAATTTGTTTTTCAAAAAAGTTATAACTATAATTAAATAGAAGAAATGCTTAATATAATTCTTTTTGGAGCACCTGGTTGTGGTAAGGGTACTCAGGCAGCGCGATTGGCCGAGCACTACGACCTCTATCACATCTCGACAGGCGAGGTTATCCGCGGTGAGATTCAGCGCGGTACAGAGCTTGGTAAGAGCATGGAGGCTTATATCTCTCGTGGCGAGCTTGCCCCCGACAGCATCGTTGTAGAGATGGTTCGCAACTATATGGCTTCACACTCAGACAAGGGTTGCATCTTTGATGGTTTCCCCCGCACCACTGCCCAGGCTGAGATTTTCGACTCGTTGCTCGCAGAGATTGGTCGCAAGGTTGATGTAATGATTTTTATGGATGTTCCCGAGGAGGAGCTCGTTCGCCGTATCTTGTTGCGTGGCAAGGACTCAGGTCGTGCCGACGATGCTTCGGAGGATGTTATCCGCAACCGCATCGAGGTTTATCGCCAGCAGACGGCTATCGTAGCGGAGCACTACACAAAGCAGAACAAGTATAGCGAGATTAATGGTCTCGGCACTATGGACGAGGTGTTTGGTCGCTTGGCAGAGGTTATTGATGCCAAAAGGTAGACAAAATTAGTTAAATAATCTACAACGGGCGATGTCGATACAATATATTGACTTCGCCCGTGTTTGTTTAATATGAAGGTAGGACAACAAATATATATATTGTTGCTCGCGGTGGCTATGCTTGCGGGCGTTGTAGATGTTCAGGCCAAGCGCTATGGTGTGAAGGATATACCCAATGTGCAGCTTCAGGACCGCACACGCTTTGTCTCGAACCCCGATGGCATCCTCTCGCGCGAGGCGGTTATGCACCTCGATTCCATCTGCTACTCGCTCAAGGAGCGTGGCATCGCGGAAGTGGTGGTGGTTGCCGTGGACGACATCAAGTCGGGCGATGTGTTCAGCTTCTCGCAGCAGCTCTTCACGTCGTGGGGTGTTGGCGATGGCGAGCTGGATAATGGCCTTGGTATTCTGCTTGTTAGGGATATGCGCGAGGTGCGCTTCCACACGGGCTATGGCCTGGAGGGTGTGCTTCCAGATGCCACATGCGTACAGATTCAGCAGGATTATATGCTTCCCTCGTTCCGCGAGGGCGACTATAGCGCAGGTATGGTACATGGTGTTGAGGCGGTGGATGGCCTGCTTACGAATGGCGAGCTGCCGCGTGCCGAGATGAGTGAGGAGGATACGGCGGCGATGATTATGGCGCTCATCATGACGCTGCTGCTGGTTGTTGTTCCACTTATCTTTATCTTCCGCTCTGTACGTGCCAGCACAAAGTGCCCCAACTGCGGTAAGCATACGCTGCGAGTTACGGAGCGCGCGATTGTCGAGAGAACAGCTACGCATGTTACCATCCATGAGACTCTGGTGTGCGACAACTGCCACACTACGCACACGCGTACTACGCGCCGCAATAATGGTGGCGGTGGCGGCATCGTCTTTATGCCTATGGGCTTCGGTGGCATGGGAGGTCGCGGCGGTGGCTTCGGTAGCGGCTTTGGCGGTGGAAGTTTCGGCGGAGGCTTTGGTGGCGGTAGCTTCGGCGGTGGCGGAGGTGGTTCGCGCTGGTAGTCAATATGTTGTAAGAACGTAATAACTAAAAAAATAATGCTATGAAGAAAGGAACTATTATTCTAATTTGTGTCGTGGGTGCGTTGCTCCTGATTGCAGGTTTTTGCATCTCAAAGTACAACGGTTTGGTTGAGGCTGAGGCCTCTGTGGACCAGAAGTGGGCTAATGTGGAGTCTGTATATCAGCGTCGTGCCGACCTTATCCCCAACCTCGTTGCTACGGTCAAGGGCTATGCCGAGCATGAGGAGTCTACATTGCAGGCGGTGACCGATGCACGCACACGCGCAACATCAATCACTATCGACCCCGCTACGGCTACTCCCGAGCAGATGGAGGCGTGGATGGCAGCGCAGGAGGAGGTAGGTGGCGCACTTGGTCGCCTTATCGCCGTTGCAGAGAACTATCCCGACTTGAAGGCAAACCAGAACTTCTTGCAGCTTCAGGCGCAGCTCGAGGGTACGGAGAATCGTATCTCGGTAGAGCGTCAGAACTACAACGATGCGGTCAAGCAGTATAACGTCATGGTGCGCAGATTCCCCACCAACATCATCGCTTCGATGTTCGGCTTCGATGCCAAGAAGATGTTCGAGTCGCAGGCTGGCGCAGAGATTGCCCCCGTTGTGCAGTTCTAACCGACGATAATCGAAAGACGGCCCCCTCGGATACAACTCCGAGGGGCCTTTTTTTTACTCCGTTGCCACAATCGAAGTTGTGTGTGTCAGGGGTGCTATCTTGCGGAGCATCTGTAACATACCGCAATATTTGTCGTTGGCAAGGTTGATGGCGCGACTTACCACCTCCTGCTCCTTCATTGTGTGACATTCGGCGATGTACGATACGTTGAAGTGAGCGTAGGTGCTCTCTGCTACGACCGTGGGAGTGGAGAGTGAGCCTTCGAGTGTCAGCTCCAAATTTTTGAGCACCTTGATATGCTCCTTGAGTAGCCCCGTTATTGTGTGGGCGAGGCATTGGAGTGAGGCGTATAGGAGCAACTCTTTGGGGTTTAGAGCCTCGAGGTTGCGACCATCGGCAATCGAAAAGTGGTGGTCGGTGGTCATCTGAAGTGTGATTTTTTGTGTCATAACGAAAAATATTTGTTCAATACGCTAAAATCGTGGCAATAATCGTTCCTGTTTGTTGTGTTGTTTAACGAAAAATTCCTATCTTTGCCCTATATTATACATATGAGTATGCGAAGAAAAATTATATCTTTTTTGGTCCTTGCGGGTGCGATGCTCACGGCTGCAGATGCTGTGGCACAGAACCCCGATATTGTAGGACGTAGAGCCGATATTGAGGAGATGCTTGAGCGCGGTCGCTGGGGCGAGGCGTACGAGGCATTATCGGCATTGCAGAGCGATGTAGACCCAATCTCGATGAGTCACCATGCCGAGTGGGTGGAGTTTCAAAAGGTGCGCACAGCCGTGCAGCTTGGCGTTGCCGAGTCGGAGGTGCTGATGGAGAATTTCATCACGAGCCACCCCACGAGTATCTATCGCAATGAGATGCTCTTCATGCTGGCAAGCTACTATACCGACAACGGTATGATGGACGAGGGTGAGCGTGTCTTTGCCGATGTAGACTACAAGTCGTTGGATGCCCGTGCTCGCGAGCGCTACGATATGCGCGTGGGATATATCCGCTTCAAGGAGGGCGACTATCCCCGTGCAAAGGGCCATCTTGCGAAGGTGTCAAAGATGAGCGACTACTATCCCCATGCGCTCTACTATACCTCGTATATGCACTATGCCGAGGGTGAGCTTGAGAGCGCAAAGGAGGGCTTTAAGCAGATTGCCACAACCGACGCCTATCGCGCATTGGCGCCATTCTACCTCTTGCAAATCGAGTACCGCAAGGGTAACTACGACTATGTGATTTCGGAGGGCGAAAGACTTATCAACCAGACAACATCCAACACTCGCGACGACCTTGTCCGCATCATTGCCGAGAGCTACTTCGTCAAGGGCGACTATGGTCAGGCTGCGCGTTATATTGCGAGCTATTCGCCCGAGAAGATGGGACGACAGGAGAACTACATTCTTGGTTACTCGCTCTATCGTATGGCGCGCTATAGTGATGCTGTTGCACCTCTCAAGGCGGTATGTGGATATGAGGATGCGCTGACACAGAATGGTGCATACCATCTTGGTGATTGCTACCTTAAGCTTGGTAATAAAATCTCGGCTGCCGACGCCTTTGCGCAGGCTACTGCAACGGGTGAGGGCTACGATGAGAAGATTGCCCGCGATGCGCTATTGAACTATGGCCGCTTGAAGTATGAGTTGGGTGGTGGCTTCTTTAATGAGGCTACGGCGGTGCTTCAGAAGTATCTGGATCGCTATCCTGGCTCGCCCCGTGAGTCGGAGGTCAAGCAGTTGCTTATCGCAAGCTACTATAACTCAGAGAACTACGATGCAGCATATACGGCTATCAAGGAGTATCAGAATCCCGATAATGAGATTAAGGCTGCGTTGCAGCGCGTGGCTCTGTTCCGCGCTGTAGAGGCTGTTAAGCGTGAGGACTGGGTGACTGCCGAGCGACTCCTTGCCGAGTCTGAGGCGCTGGCACTGCAGCCCAAGTATAACGCCCTTACGCTATA
This sequence comes from Alistipes sp., assembly GCA_045645705.1. Taxonomy (GTDB): domain Bacteria; phylum Bacteroidota; class Bacteroidia; order Bacteroidales; family Rikenellaceae; genus Alistipes. The sequence goes on from JAZRJJ010000059.1 coordinate 15,022, forward strand.
TTGGCAGGGTGAGGTTGCCTTTGCTCAGGGCGATATGGCCAAGGCAAAGGAGAAGTATGAGGCCTATGTGCGCCGCGCCCCCAAGAGCGAGGTGGAGTATCAGTTTGCTCACTACGGCATCGGCTATGCATGTATCGCTGACGGCGATATGAGTGGTGCTGCCGAGGCATTTGAGGAGTTCGTGCGTGACTATACCAAGCGCGACGACTACCTCTTCGATGCCCAGAACCGCCTTGGTGATGTGCGCTTCACGCTGCGTGAGTTCAGCGCTGCCCGCAACGCATATAAGGTATCTATTGCATCGGCTTCGGAGATGCGTCACTATGCCCGCTACCAGCTCGCAATGCTCGAGGGTATCGACAAGAAGCAGACGAAGAAGGTGGAGTTGCTCAAGACAATCGTTCAGGATGGTGTGGGCGACTATGTCGATGATGCATGGTATGAGTTGGGTCGTACGCACATCGCTGCCGAGCGCTACGCACAGGGTGCCGCGACCTTGCAGGACTTTGTGGATAGCGACACCTCTTCGCCCTACTACATCAGCGCGATGTCCGATTTGGCACTTGCATACTACAACCTTGGTCGCAAGAATGAGGCTATATCATGCTACGAGAAGGTTGTGGAGTATGACCCACAGTCTGCCTCGGCACTCGAGGCTATCCGCAGCCTGCGAGACATCTATGTCAAGGAGGATAGAATTGATGATTACTTCGCATATGCGGAGCGTAGTGGCGTGCAGAGTGATATGAGTGCTGCGGCGCGCGACTCGTTGACCTTCGCAGCGGCAAAGAATGTCTACCTCGCAGGTGATATGGGTGAGGCGCGCAACAAGCTCTCGAACTACTTGCGCAGCTTCGAAAATGGTTATAACCGCACAGAGGCGCTATTCTACCTTAGCGACTGTCACATAAATCTGGAGGATAAGCCTTCGGCACTGGAGACCATGGAGGAGTTGCTTGCACAGGGTCTTAATCAGTATACCGAGCGTGTGTTGGGTGTCTATGCCGATATGTCGTACGACATGAAGCTATACGCCAAGTCTGCCGATGCCTACCGCTCGTTGTATGATGTAGCACACGAGAAGGACAAGCGCGCAAGAGCTTCGGAGGGTTATGTGGATGCCACATCGCTTACGGATGATAACGAGGCCGTAAAGCGCATGTACGATGATGTTGCCAGCATGGCGGATGCCACTGCGTGGGCAAAGCGCTATGCAAAACTCGTGATGGCAGATGTGTTGCACGAGGAGGGTGATGCCAAGTCGTTGGAGTTGTACACCTCGCTCGCTGAGGATCCTATGACCGAGGAGGGTGCCGAGGCATACTATCGTATTGTCGAGGCGGCTTACATTGCTGGCGACTATGAGCGTGCCCAGCAGCTTGTCTTCGATATGGGTGCATGCGGCTCGACATACTGGCAGGGTCACATCTTCATCCTCCTGGGTGATACCTTCGTAATGACAAACAACACCTTCCAGGCACGCGCTACATACCAGAGTATCGTCGACGGCTACTCGCCCAAGGATGATGGCGTTGTTGCCGAGGCCAAGGAGCGCATCTCAAAACTTCCAAAGTAGGGTAGTAACCTCTAAAAAAGTAAAATGTTGAATATGAGATATATCAAATTCATGTTAGTCGCTGTTGCCATGTTTGTGGCAGTGGCGCCCCTCTCGGCTCAGGAGCATAAGCAGGTGGAGGTGACAAAGAATTATACGCACGAGGTGGCTTCCGCAAAGAAGATGGTCGCACCCACCGAGATTAGCGATATGCCCATCATCGAGCCAGAGATTGTCTACAATGTCAACCCCGAGACATGGCAGATTGAACTCGAGGATCACAACTTCAAGCCCGCTACTGCAAGTTACTGGGATATGAACCGTCCCCAGCACCTCTTTGCACGCATCGCTGCGGGTTACCCCCTGACCACTGATGCCGTTGTGCGCTACACAACGCACGACATGCGTCTCGGCTACTTCGGCGTGGGTATCGACCACAATGCAAACTTCGTGGCCAAGAAGAATGGCTATGGCGAGATGTTCTCTGTTGCCCAGAGCTACGACATGTCGAATGCGGTGAATGTTGGTGGTGGCCTGGTATTGGGTCGTAAGTTGTTTGAGGCGAGCCTCGACTACGATAACGACATCGTCAATCGCTATGGCTTGAAGGAGTCTGACCGCATCTGCTTCCATGATGGCAATCTGCGTCTGCGCTATGGTGACGACTTCGCAAACCTCTCGCGCCTGAACTTCGGTGTCGAGGTGGATGGTGGCCGCTGGAGTCAGCGCCTATTTACCTCTGATGAGTATCCATGTGTCGCGGAGCACAATGCCAATATCGCTGCAAAGGTGGCTCGCGATTTTAAGGGTAATATCGTGGGTGTGAAGGCTGGCTTTGGCATCTGGAAGGATAATGGCCATGCGCAGTATCGCGATATGGCGGTGAATGTGGGTGTGAACTACGCCCGCTCGTTTGGCATCATCAACCTCAAGGCTGAGGTCGGCTATATGTACGACAAGGTTTCGGGTCGCGACAAGGCTTCGCACTTCTTTATGCCCGCTGCCCGCCTCGATTTCGACTTCGGCAAGGTTGGCATACAGCCCTACATCGAACTCGCTACGAACGTCACACACAACGGCATCGAGGCACTCTACAACCAGAACAGATATATCGCTTTTGAGCCTGTGCGTGCGAAGTTCAGCCAGATGGCATCGACACGTAGCTATGACCTACACTTGGGCATGACAGGCTCGGATAAGGCATCGAGGGTGGCGTATAGAGTCTACCTCGGTGCGAGCTTCATGCGCGACAAGATGGTGTGGTATGTAAACGAGATTGGCGCGTTTGGCTTCACGCAGACCGATAACACACGCCTCTTTGCAGGTGCGGAGGTTGAGTATCGCCCCGTGGGTGGCCTTAAGTTGGCTGCCAATGTGCGCGGACACCTCGACTACACAGACTCGGTGTATGCAATCTCCGACCCTAAGCTCACCGCTGGCGTCGTTGCCGAGTACCGCCTCAAGCGCTGGAAGTTCGGCGTGTCGGGTGACTTCGTTGGTCGCAGAGAGTGGTCGAGTGGCGAGTTGGTGGATGGTAAGAGCGTTGTAGCCTTCGAGGCCCCCGCGGTCTTTGACCTTAATGCTGAAATCGCATTCCGCGCAACAACCCGCGTAGAGGTATTTGTTCGTGGTTGCAACCTTCTCAATCAGAATATTTATGACTATGCCTACTACTATCGAAATGGCATAGGCGCTATGGCGGGTGTTAAGATAGACTTCTAAGGCTTAGTCAGTTATGGCAAAATCTAAGATGTATGCAAAGCGTGACCGCTCGCGTGGTGATGCACGCTGGAAGGGTGCCGAGAGTAGCTCGTTCGTAGTGCGAATGCTCAAGCGCCCAGCCACCAACTCACGAAATAACGCCCTGTTGTGGGGTATGGCATGGCTTATAATTGGAGTTATAGGCTCGTGGCATTTCGATTTCGTTGCCACATCCATGGTGGGCTACACGACAAGCGGCTATACGCCCTTGGCGTGGCAGTTGGCCATTGCAGCCTCGGTATGGATGGCCTATGGCGTTGTCTACTTTGCCTTTGGTGTGATGTGTAATCGCGATACGGCTGTTGTCGAGATGTTTGGTCGCATGCTCTTTGCGCACTGGCCCGTGACGCTGTTGCTTGTGCCAGGTATCTTTGTCAACCGCATGGCATACGCAACATTCATGTCCGATCCACTTGTGGCATATGCTAACTACCCAACGGATAGCCTAATCATGGCTGCGGTGGTTTTGGTGGTTGGTGTGTGGTCACTCTACTGGGGCTACCTCGCCTTTAGTCGCGCAACGCAGCGTAAGGGCTTTGTGACACTCTTGTGTTATGTCGTAGCCACACCTCTTGCCTACTATCTCTCGAAGTTGGTTATAGGTGCAATACTCAAGGGCCTGTAGTGTGTGAGTGAGAAATGTAAAATGGTGGAGAGAAAAGGGTATAAAAAAAAGGGTAAGCTACTTATATCGCACCGCTACAACCACATACCCTTGCTCGATTCCTCGCCTGGGGGAGTTCTGTAGGAGCTGGTCGTATAAGACTTACCCGGGTGCAAATGTACAAAAAAAATATATCTTTGCAAATAAAATATTAATAAATGAAAAAGAAAATTTTTATCGCATTTGTCTTTCTTGTTGTGGCTGTGGGAGTTGCAGGCATGTGGGCATACCAGAACTTCTTTGGCTCGGCGGTTGCAGAACGCTTTAGTTTGGTGCTTCGCAGCGACGAGAGCTACGACGATATGGTTGCAAAGATTGAGCGAAACATCGACCGCGACTTCGCATTCAAGCTCTATGCCATGCGTATCAATCTCGATAATGGCATCGAGGCTGGAACATATACCTTCGAGGAGGGCATGACCGTCATCGAAGTTGCCCGCACGCTGAAGTTCGGTTGCGACAATAGTGTGCGTCTGGTTATAAACAATGCCCGCACCCCCGAGGCCCTGGCCGCAAAGATTGCAATGCAGATTGATGCCGACTCTGCCGCTATGCTCTCGGCTTTGCGCAGCGAGGCTTTGATTGAGGAGTTTGGCTTCGACTCTGCCGAGGCTATGTTCTCGATATTTCTGCCCAACACCTACGAGGTGTATCGTGATGTGGAGCCCGAGGCTTTGGTGCGTCGCATGAAGCAGGAGTCGGATAAGTTCTGGAGCGATGAGACACGCCTCAAGAAGCTCGAGTGCTCGGGACTTACTCCTTACGAGGCTATGACGCTCGCCTCTATCGTTCACGAGGAGACCAATGCCAAGGATGAGATGGCGCGTGTTGCGGGTGTCTACATCAACCGTTTGCAGCGTGGTATGTTGCTTCAGGCCGACCCCACGCTAAAGTATGCTGCGGGCGACCCCACAATCAAGCGCGTGTTGAACAAACATAAGACAATCGACTCGCCCTATAATACATATATCTATTTGGGCTTGCCTCCCACGCCCATCGCTATGCCCGACATGGCGGCAATCGAGGGTGTGCTCAACTATGAGAACCACGACTATCTCTACTTCTGTGCTCGTCCCGAGATGGATGGTCGCCACAACTTTGCCCGCACCCTCGCGGAGCATAATCGCAATGCTGCGGCATACCACCGCGCGTTGGATAGAATGAATATTAAGTAAACGGTTTTTGCATAAGTATATGAGTTTCAAGGAGTATTGGATGGATGTGCTGCGTGCTGCGGCAATCATTGGCGTGGTAATGGCACTATCCCATATCATCGAGCAGTATGTGTTGCTCTATAGCGATATGTCGCTCTATGGTGCCACGCTTGTGCTTATGGCCGAGGGATTGGTGTCGGCCGCGGCATTCGTCTTCCTGCTCTTCTACTTCACACGCCGTATTGCCAGGGCGTGGAATGGTAGGGTGGAGTTTGGCAACGGCGTCGTTGTGGATATGCCATTCACCTATGGTCGCGCAGTGTCGTATGGCCTTATTGTCGCAATGCTTGCGGGTCTTTTGGTGGGTGTTGTGAACACCCTGTTCGTGGATTTTATGGGTGGCTACGATGTGTATCGTGCCGAGCAGATTGCCTACATCGAGGAGATGAAGGAGTTGATGAGTGCATATAACGCCATGGTAGGCTCCGAGGTTATGCCCATGGATATGATGGATGGTACGGTTGAGCAGCTCGAGAACCTGGAGCGCCCCTCGATGTTTATGACCATCCTTTCGCAAATGTCGACCTATATGCTCTATGGAGGTATAGCGTCGCTTGTAGTGGCGGCCGTGGCACGTCGCAAGCCTAAGGCAGAGAATGTTAGCAATGAGTAATATGAATAAGAGATTGGATATATCGGTTGTGGTGCCCCTATTTAACGAGGAGGAGTCGCTCGGCGAACTCGTCGCGTGGATTGATAGGGTAGCACACGAAAATAGCCTTTCGTATGAGGTCATCATGGTCAACGATGGCTCTACGGATAGGTCGTGGGAGGTGGTCAAGGAGCTATCTGTAAAGTACCCCACGGTCAAGGGCATCAGCTTTATGCGTAACTATGGCAAGTCGGCAGCCCTCTATTCGGGCTTCGAGATGGCCTCGGGAGAGGTAGTCTTCACGATGGATGCCGACCTGCAGGACTCGCCTGACGAGATTCCCGAGATGCGCCGCATGATATTGGAGGATGGCTACGACCTGGTTTCGGGCTGGAAGCGTAAGCGCTACGACCCCATCGGCAAGCGCTGGCCAAGCAAGTTTTTCAACCTCACGGCACGCATCATGTCGGGCATCCGTCTGCACGACTTCAACTGCGGACTCAAGGCATATCGTTTGAAGGTGGTTAAGAGCATCGAGGTGTATGGCGAGATGCATCGCTATATGCCCATCCTTGCCAAGCATGCTGGTTTCAAGCGCATCGGCGAGAAGGTTGTCGAGCACCGCGAGCGCAAGTATGGCTACTCGAAGTTTGGCCTCGAGCGCATGGTCAAGGGCTACCTCGACCTCATTTCTGTGACCTTCATGTCGCACTTCGGTCGCTCGCCCATGTATCTATTTGGTGGCCTCGGCACATTGATGTTCCTTGCGGGCTTTGTGGCCCTCGCATGGATTGTGGTGGAGAAGTTGGCGTGGGGTGTCCCCGTTACCAACCAGCCACTCTTCTACTTTGGCCTTACCACTGTGGTGCTTGGTGTGCAGCTCTTCTTGGCGGGCTTCTTGGGTGAACTTATCAACCGCCGCTCGAGTGACCGTAACCACTACCTTATTGATGAAAAATTGGAATAATTAAAAACTAAATAACTATGATTCAGCGAATTCAATCACTCTACTTGCTTATCGTTACAGCCCTTATGGCCTGCACACTCTTTATGCCCATTGCCCATGTTACGACCACCGAGGGCGTGTTAACACTCCAGGCGTTCAAGCCTTTCGGTGACACTATGGCTTTCGCATGGCTCTTTGCCGTGTTGTTCGCTATCACAACACTTCTGCCATTGGTAATCATCTTCTTGTACAAGTTTCGCAAGCGTCAGGTTGGCTTGTGTGCTGCCGAGGGCGTGTTGCAGATTGGTTGCGTAGCGGTAATTTTGTTGTTCTACTGGTTGATTATCCCCGACATCCTTCCCGCCGAGGCTGTCCTCTCAAAGCGCTTGGGCTGGGCATTTATCATGCCTATCATCTCGCTCATTCCCACCTTCCTGGCGGGTCGTGCAATCTTCAAGGATGAGGTTCTCGTTCGCTCACTCGACCGTATTCGTTAATCTGTAAGTTGCTCATTATGATTAGTTTCGAGACAAAGATACGCGTGGAGTACCACCATACCGACCAGATGGGTATCGTGCATCACTCCAACTATGTCAAGTTCTTCGAGGTGGCGCGTACCGAGTGGTTGCGTGCTATGGGCATCACCTACGCGGAGATGGAGCGCCGTGGCGTTATGATGCCTATCGTGGATGTTGCGGTGAAGTATCGCAACCCTGCGCTCTACGACGAGCTTATCTCGGTTACGGCATTTGTTGACGAGGCACCTATGGCGCGCATGACCTTCCGCTATGAGGTGCGTGGCGAGGATGGCCGCGAGATTGCTACGGGCTCTACGACGCTCGGCTTCATCGATAGCCAGACACGCCGTCCCCAGCGTGCGCCACAGTGGCTTTTGGAGGTTATTAAGTTTTAATCGGAGGCCTCTATGAGTAAGATTGGAGATTACCTACGCCTCGTAAAGTTCTCGCACACGATATTTGCTATGCCCTTTGCACTGTTGTCGTTCACCTATGCGTGGATGACCGCGGAGCATAGTGCGGCGTTGTGGGTAGTGTTGTTGCAGGTTGTGGCGTGCATGGTCTTTGCGCGCAATGTCGCCATGGGCTTCAACCGCTGGGCAGATCGTAAGATAGATGCCGAGAACCCCCGTACGGCAAACCGTGAGATTCCCGCGGGCGTTATCTCGTCGCGCGGTGCGGTGATATTTATCATCCTTAACGCACTACTCTTCGTTGCTACCACGCTAACAATCAACCCCTTGTGCGCATGGCTCTCGCCCGTGGCGCTCTTTGTGGTGATGTTCTATAGCTACTGCAAACGCTTTACCGCCATGGCCCATATCGTCTTGGGCTTGTCGCTCGGCATAGCCCCCGTGGGTGCCTATATCGCCGTTACGGGTACTACGGTTGCAGAGTGCTGGCTCTTGGCTGCGGTGGTTACAACATGGTGTGCGGGCTTCGATATCATCTATGCGCTTCAGGATGCGGAGTTCGATCGTAAGCGCGGTCTGCACTCCATTCCCTCGCACTTCTCGGCTACCACATCGTTGGTTATCAGTGCCTTGTTGCACCTCGCAAGTGTAGGTCTTTTGGTGTGGTTCGCACTCTCGCAGCCTTGCACATGGCTCTTGTGCTTGGGTTGTGCGCTCTTTGCCGCGATTTTGGCTCTGGAGCACTACTTGGTTACGCCTACCAAGCAGCGAAATATCGGCATCGCCTTTGGTACGCTTAACGCCATGGCGAGCATGTCGCTGGCCGTGTGTCTTATTGCCAACCTCTTGATTTTCGGGTAGTATGTGGGTTGGTGCGGCGCTACTCTCGGCAATGCTTCTTGGCCTCTACGATGTCGCTAAGAAGCGCTCGCTTGCGGGCAATGCCGTCATACCGGTGCTGCTGCTTAATACCCTCTTTTCGTCGCTCCTGTTCTTACCCTATATCCTCGATGCCAACCTCGATTTTGGGTGGTTCGGTGCTAAGTTCTTGCAGGAGGACTATGGCTACGACATCGGCATCAGGGAGCACGTACTTGTGGCGCTTAAGGCCACCATTACGCTCTCGTCATGGCTGTGTGGCTACTATGCCATCAAGCACCTTCCGCTCACTATCGTTGGCCCCGTTAATGCCACACGCCCCGTTGTTGTGCTCGTGGGTGCTATTCTGCTCTTTGGCGAAGAGCTTAACCTCTGGCAGTGGGGGGGCGTGCTGCTTACCATCGTGTCGTTATACCTCCTCAGCCGCGCAGGCCGCAAGGAGAGCATCGACTTCCGTAATAACCGCTATGTATGGGCATTGTTTGCCGCCATGCTGCTTGGTGCGGTCAGTGGCCTCTACGACAAGTTCCTCATATCGAAGTGCGACATCGGTCCTATCTTTGTGCAGAGTTGGTTCGGTATCTACCAGTTCGCCATGATGTGCATTATTGGCGCTATCATATGGCTGCCCCGCCGCGCTGTCGAGCCCTTCCGCTGGCGCTGGACCATTCCCCTTATATCATTGTTTGTGTCGTGTGCCGACTTCTGCTACTACCACGCCCTTGACTACCCCGATGCCATGATTGCTGTGGTGTCGATGATACGTCGCTCGTCGGTTATTGTGACCTTCCTCTCGGGCGCCTTGCTCTTTGGCGAGCGCAACCTCAAGTCCAAAGCCCTCGACCTATTGCTTATCTTGGTGGGCATGGTACTGCTATGCATCGGCAGTATATAATAGAACATTATCTTTATTAAGGAGTCAGCGGTGGCTCCTTATTTTTTTGCATTTTCCCTTCACGATTTCGTAACAATAAATTAACGGCATTGTCGCGACAATGAAACATCGTTGCCCTATTTTTGCAGCGTGAAAAAAGGATTAAACGTGAATTACTAATTTGGATGAATTTATGAGTAAGAGACTGACAATTGCGCTTGTGGCACACGATGCCATGAAGCACGACCTCGCGGAGTGGGTCGCATGGAACTGGGAGAAGCTCCTGTCACACCGCCTGATATGCACAGGTACAACAGGCCGCATCGTGGCCGAGACACTTATGGAGCGCAGAGCCAAGGATGCAGCACACTCGCACTTCGACATCACGATGCTTAAGTCTGGCCCATTGGGTGGCGACCAGCAGCTCGGAGCAATGATTGCAAACTCCGAGATAGACATGCTCATCTTCTTCTGGGACCCCATGTCAGCGCAGCCACACGATGTGGATGTAAAGGCCCTATTGCGCTTGGCGACGCTATACAATGTGCCCACTGCGATAAACCGCTCAACGGCCGACTTTATGATATCGTCAACGCTAATGGTAGACGCCGACTACAAACCAGTGGTACGTGACTACACATCATACATACAGCGCACTCTAAAATAAGAGTGGTTGCCCCGAATATTCTGGACAACCACTCTTTTTTTACTCCTCAGCCTGCTCCTTCTCGGCGCGGCGCCTATTGTTTATGCTCATAAGCTTGCGTATCGACTGCTGCAACTGCTTGGGGTCGATGTTACGCTTGATGACCGAGTCGTGAGCCAGCGATATACCTCCCGTCTCCTCCGATACCGCGATGACAATAGCATCCGACACCTCGCTCATACCCAACGCTGCGCGGTGACGCATACCATAAGCCTTTGGCACCTCCTGCTGTGTTGAGGGAAGCACACACTTCGCTGCTACCACTCTGTCACCACTTATGACCATACCACCATCATGCAAGGGGGCATTCTTAAAGAATACATTCTGTATAAGTGCTGACGACACCTTTGCGTCGATGGCAATGCCACTCTCCTCGACGATGCCGAGGTCGTTAGACTGCTTGATGATAATCAGCGCACCCACCTTCTGCTCGCCCATCTCCTGACACGCCTCGACAATAGGACGCAGATCAATCTCCTTTGCGTTCTTGCGGTGGCGGAAGTCGAAGATGCGTGTGAGCCACTCGAAGCGCTGACGCTGACGACCGATAGCCTGCAAGAAGTGGCGAATCTCGGGCTGGAAGATGATGAGGATGGCGATGACACCCACCGAGATAATCTGTCCCAGGATTGTTGAGAAGAGTACAAGGTTGAATGTCTTGACCAGAATCCAGACAAGGTAGATGAAGAATATGCCGACCATAATATATGGTGCGCTTGTGCCCTTCATGGCGCGATAGAGACCATAGAAGAGGCTTGACACAAGCAGGATGTCAATTACGTCGACAAAGGTAAATGGTATAAATCCCATAATAGGATGCTCGGCTACAGTTAATAATTGTGTGTGTGATGTAGTTAAAAATGCCGACGTGCATGGCAAATCGGCATCTTATGCTGTTGCGTGGTTAGCCTGCGGATTACTCCAATGCGCCAGCCTCGTAGAGTGCGTCAACCTTCTCGAGTACAAGGCTTGAGATGTTGAGCGAAGGATCTGCGTCTACAACAGATGCTGCGTTGAGAATCATCTTGTAACGCTTGTCGGCGTTAATCTCATCGAGAGCCTTGCGAGTGAGCTCCTGGAAGCGGTTCATGATAACCACCTGCTCCTCTGCCAAAGCCTGCTCCTCTTTTGCAAGCTGCTCGCCCTCCTTCTGTGCTGTAGTCTGCAAAGAGGCTATGCGTGACTGAATAGACTGCTCCTTCTCTGCCAACTCCTGACCCTTCTGCTGTGCGTTGAGGGTTGTGATGAGGCCCTTCTCGTAGTCCTGCTGGAGCTTTGTAGCGTCGTTCTGCAACTTTGTGTACTCGTTAGCCAGGCTCTGCTCCTTCTTTGCCCAGCCCTCCTGTGTAGATGCTGCGCGTGTCTGGAACTCCTGAACCTTTGTCTCCAAGGCCTTACCCTCAGCTGCATACAACTTGCTTGATGCCAACATGTAGTCGAGGTCGATATATACAACATCGCCACTTGCTACGCACTCAACGGTTGTTACCTCAGTAGTAGCTTCGGTTGTTGTGGCCTCGCTACTCTTTTCTGCCTTCTCTGTGTTGTTGCATGCGCTAAGCATTGCTACAGCTGCCAAGGCAAACAAAAGACTCTTTTTCATAGTTTTATTCTCTTTATTAGTTAATTTTCAAATTCAAAATACAAAGGTAAGAAAAATTTATTTACTTTTGTAAAAAATTTAGATTATTTTAGAATTACTTCTATCAAAGACTTTAGTTATGTACGAATATATATCTGGTAGACTTGATGAGGTAAACCCTACGTATGCCGTTGTTGAGGCTGCGGGCGTGGGCTACTTTATCAATATCTCGCTAAATACATACTCCGCCATCGAGGGTGCAAACGAGGCGCGCCTCTATGTTCACTTCGTCGTACGCGAGGACCAGCAGGCTCTCTTTGGCTTTGCAACAAAGATTGAGCGCGAGTTGTTCCGCCGTCTTATCAGTGTCTCGGGCGTGGGTGGTAACACCGCAAGAATGATACTCTCGACCTACTCGCCACGCGAGTTGCAGAACATTATCGCTACGGAGAACGCAGTGCTATTGAAGAATGTTAAAGGCCTGGGACTCAAGACTGCACAGAAGATTATAGTGGAACTTTCGGGTAAGATGCTGGAGCTTGGCGCCGACACCATGGATATGCCCGTTGCTGCTCCTGCGAACAATGTCGTCTACGATGAGGCTATGGCGGCATTGCAGATGCTGGGCTTCCAGAAAGCAGCCTCGGATAAGGCCCTCAAGGCTATCTTCAAGGAGAACCCCACGATGGCTGTCGAGGAGGCTGTGCGTGCTGCGCTCAAGCATTTGTAGTTGCTCCACGTTTTAATTTCATTAAAAAGTCGCGTAGTTGCAAAATATTTGTTAACTTTGTGCGCTTATATGGATATGAAAAGATTATACAATATCGCTATTGTTGTGGTTGTGGCACTCGCTGCAACGCTCTCGTTGTCGTGTAGCAACGAGAACGACGCTGTGCTTACAAGCCAGCAGAACAAGATAAGCAGCTACCTCACCTCGTCACACCAGCCCCGCCTTGTGGCCGAGGAGGATTTGCACAATCTGACCACTGCTGATCCAGCCTTCTACACACACTGGGGCTTGGACATTTACCGCTATATCGCCACCTACTACGATGAGGGTCGCGATGAGTGGGCAGAGGTCACAAACCGCAGTCAGATTGAGATTGTATATACTGCATATATCTTTACGAGTGGCAAGCCCACGGTTGAGAGTATCTATGCTACGAACGATGCTGCCTCTATCGAGGAGCTTGTGAAGAGGGGTCTCAATACGGAGTACGAGTGGACCACAGACCCCATGGTTGTTACGTTGGGCAAGGAGGAGATTCTCCCAGGTCTTGAGACAGCGCTCGTGGGTTGCCGCGAGGGAGATAGCATAGAGGTCTACCTCTCTTATGATGCTGCATATGGCAAGCACTATGTTGGCATGGTGCCCGCAAAGTCTGCCGTCGTGTGGTACATCGATATTGTTGATGTTAAATAATGAACTTTAGATATAGTATGAATAGATTGTTTGTTGGTATTGTTTCGTTGCTCGCCATTGCAGTGATGGCGGTGTCGTGCATCGAGGAGCCTACAATAGAATTTGATGATATTGAGCAGCGCTCGCTTAAGGCGTGGATTGAGAAGCATAGACCCGAACTCAAGGATAACTATCAGGAGGAGGGTGGCTACTATGTCGAGGTGCTCGACGCCGGCTGCGCAGACTCTTTGGCCATTACAGGCAAGGATGTGTGGTTGTGGTACGACTTCACAGGCCGTGACCTCGAGGGTACCATCTGCGAGACACGCGACTGGAAGATAGCAAAGCAGCTCGGCACATATACCGACTACACACACTATGTCCCCTCGTTCCGTTTCAGCGGCAAGGAGTCCACAACGATGATGGAGGGTACCTACCTCGCTACATTCAATAAACTCACCATCGGTGGTGAGGAGTTCGAGGTGCGCTATGGCACAAAGTTGCGTTTGTATCTCCCATCGGCCATTGTGGCAAGTGTCTCTGCTGATGGTGGCTACGAGGGTCAGTATGGCCTCGAGGAGAGCAAGCCTCTGGTTGTCGATATGAGCATCTACGGTCATGTTGCAAACCCCGTGGCATATGAGGGTAGCCGTGTTGAGGCTTTTGCAAATGTTAATGGCGGCCTCTGCGCCGAGCATAAGACAGTGAAGGAGGAGGAGAATGAGGATGCCGAGGAGACCAAGGCTCGCCGTCGCGGTGTCATCACCCGTGCTGATGACAATGGCGAGGGTAGTGATAAGGAGGAAGAGGAGGTTGATACACGTCCCTTGGAGTTCTTCGATGGTCGCTGGCACCAGCCTGTTGATACGTTGGAGCACCTCTTGGTGAACTACGCATACTCACCCGCGCGACAGTCGTTTGACTTCGATGCTGTGGCTGCCGATAAGTTGATGTACAACCGCGAGGATGTATCGGAGAACAAGTATCAGGCGGGAGATGTATATGCAAACTTGAGTGATGTTGACCGCCGTATAAATGAGGCTCTTGTCGAGCGTTTCGGCGCTGGCATCACCTACGATGAGGTACTTGAGGCCGACTCCGTAAAAACAAAGCCAACGGTTAAGGTATGGTACATTGGTCGTTTTGTCGACGGCTTCATCTTCGATACCAACATTGACGAGGTCGAGGAGATTGTCTACGGCAAGGTGGAGAGCGAGGGTGAGGCGCTTACGTTTGAGACTGCTGACCCCCTGGAGAATGACTATATCCTGGCATGGAACTATGCTATACCCACATTGCGCCGTGGCCAGTGGGCAACAATCCTCACTGTGTCGACATACGCCTATGGCCTTGAGGGTCAGACAGGTGCGACAACCTCTACTACGACAAATAGCAATCAGTCATACTACGACTATGCAAATTACTATAACTACATGAACTACATGAATAGCTACTACGGCTATGGTTATGGTAATATGTACAACAATGGTTACTACGGTTATAACCCATACTATTATGGTTATGTGCCTCCCGTTAGTGGAGAGAATACATCCGTAACTGTGACAACCACATCAACCGAAATTCAGGCTTATACGCCCCTCATCTTCCAGGTATTCGTAGAGAAATAGCATCGTGGAGCAACCTAAAGTTGAGCGCCTGTTGAAGCTGATGAAGCTGATGACGGCGAATGTGAACTATACTGTCGAGGATCTCGCCGAGCGCCTCGACACGTCGTATCGTTCCATCTACCGCTACATCGACACATTTAAGAATGCCGGCTTTGTGGTGCATAAACTCGAGGGTGGCGTCTATAAACTCGGCAAGGAGAGCCGCTACTTCAAGGATATATCGCAACTTGTGCACTTCACGGACGAGGAGGCACACATCTTCAACCAACTCCTCGAGGGCTTGGACGATACCAATGCGCTCAAGCAGAATCTGCGCCGTAAACTTACGACCGTATATAACTCTACCGCTATGGCAGCGAGCATCGTTAAGGGTAAGAATGCCCAGAACGTAAACCGCTTGCAGGAGGCCATTGAGAATCGTTGTCAAGTCGTACTTGTGGATTATGCTTCGTCGCATGCGGGAGTGACGCGCAATAGGGTGGTCGAGCCCTTTGGCTTCACGACGAACTATGTGCAGTTGTGGTGCTACGAGCCCGAGAGCGCGATGAACAAACTCTTTAAGGTGGCGCGTATCGGTTCGGTTGAGGTGCTCGACATGCCGTGGCAGCACACGGAGAAGCATGAGCAGGGCTTTATCGACATCTTCCGTATGACGGGCTTCGAGCAATATCGTGTGCAGGTGAAGCTCGGCATGTTGGCGCGTAACCTCCTAATCGAGGAGTACCCCTTGGCAGAGCGCGATATACAGACCATTGACGATACACACTGGATGCTCGATACCCATGTGTGTAACTATGTCGGCGTGGGTCGCTTTGTGATGGGACTTCTGGATGATGTGGAGATTGTCGAGAGCCCCGAGCTGGAGAGATATATCGACAATATTATTCATCAGTATGATACGAGAAGAGGCAGCTTATAGCAGCCTCTTTATTCTTTTGAACCACTTGTATGGCATATACCTAAAGGGTAGGTCGAGCCATGTGGGAGTGTGCAACACTGCGCGGCGGTGCGAGAAGGCGTAGAGCGAGTCGCGACCGTGGTAACGCCCCATGCCCGAGTTACCCACGCCACCAAAGGGCATGTGCTCGTTGGCGATGTGCATGATGACATCGTTGATGCAGGCTCCACCCGACGAGGTGTGTGCTATGACACGCTTGGCACTCTCATCATCAGCAAATACATACAGTGCCAGGGGTTTCTCCCTGCTGTTTATAAACTCTATCGCATGGTCTATGCCATCTATCTCAATTATCGGAAGCACAGGGCCAAATATCTCCTCGCGCATAACGGCACTATCCACCGCGACGCCATCCAGGAGCGTGGGCTCAATGTACCTATCCTCGGCATCCACTCTGCCTCCGTGGCGTATTGTGCCATCGGTTAGGTAGCCACTTACGCGCTCGAAGGCCTTTGCCGACACCATGCGCACATAGTGCTTGCTCTTGTGCACATCCTCGCCATGATGCTCCACCACGGCGCGCTTGAAGGCCTCGATAAACTGCTCCTTAACCGCGGGGTGGATAAGCAGGTAGTCGGGAGCTATGCAGGTCTGACCAGCGTTTAGAGTCTTACCCCACGCTATGCGCTTTGCCGCAACTGCGATGTCGGCGCTCTTGTCCACAACCACGGGGCTCTTGCCTCCGAGTTCGAGAACTACGGGCGTGAGGTTTTCGGCCGCGGCACGCATAACCACGCGACCGAGGTCAGGAGAGCCCGTGAAGAAGATGATGTCGTAGCGCTCCTTGAGTAGCGCGCTATTTACTTCGCGATGTCCCTGCACTATGGCCACATACTCCTCGCCGAAACACTCCTCAATTAGCTTTGTCAATGCAGCTGACACATTGGGAACATAGGGCGAGGGCTTGAGTATGGCTGTGCAGCCCGCAGCAATAGCACCAACAAGCGGATTGAGGAGCAACTGCACGGGGTAGTTCCATGGTGCTATGATAAGCGCCACGCCCAATGGCTCGGTTATGATAGCGCTTTTTGCGGGCTTTAGCTTGAGGGGCGTTTCCTTTTTTGATGGTGCTGCCCACTGCTTGAGGTGCTTAAGGAAGTTGTCAATCTCGCCCAAGACGATACTTATCTCCGTGAGGAAAGCCTCCTCATAGCTCTTGTGTAGGTCTGCAAAGAGGGCATCCGTCAGGCTCTTTTCGTGCTTGATGATAGCCTTGCGTAACTTGCGCAACATCTCGAGGCGAAACTCTATATCGAGGGTCTCGTGGCTACGAAAGTATGTGCGTTGTGCTGCTACAATTGCGGGTATGTGGTCGACAATTTCGCTCATAAGCAAAAAAGGGGCCCGAAGCCCCTAAGGTTTTAGATGATATCGAAGGCAATCTTCATCATGTTGGTGAAGGATGTCTGGCGCTCCTCGGCAGAGCATGCTGTGCCGTGTACCAACGAGTCGGAGATTGTGCAGATGCACAGAGCGCTCTTGCCTGCGCGTGCAGCATTCATATAGAGTGCCGTAGCCTCCATCTCTACTGCCATCACGCCCATCTTCTGCCACTGCTTCCAGTTCTCGGCATCGTCGCCATAGAATACATCGCTTGCCAAGACGTTGCCCACCTTATAGTCGATGCCAAGCTCCTCGGCCTTTGCTGCTGCCGAGCGCAAGAGCTCGAAGTCGGCGATGGGGGCAAATGTGCCAGGAAGGTTGAACTGCGCACCATAGTTAGAGGCGGTGCACGAGCCCATAGCGAATACCACGTCGCCGAGCTTGAGGTTGGGGTCGTAGGCACCTGCCGAGCCACAGCGGATGATGCGCTTCACGTCGTAGAAGTTGAAGAGCTCGTAGGTGTAGATACCGATTGAGGGGATACCCATGCCGTGGCCCTGAACCGATACGCGCTTGCCCTTGTAGGTACCTGTATAGCCGAGCATGCCACGCACGCTGTTGTACTGCACGGGGTTCTCCAAGAAGTTCTCGGCCATGAACTTTGCGCGCAAGGGGTCGCCTGCCATAATTACTCTGTCGGCGATTTCGCCCATCTGTGCTCCGATGTGGGGAGTAGGAACTTTTCCTGCCATATGATTATTGTTTTATAGTTTTTATATTCGTGGTTACATCCATACAAAGTTAATACTAATCTTGCGAAACACAAAGCGCGAGTGCAAAAAAATCTCTATGAGTCCATATATCCCATTTTTTTTACTACCTTTGCAAGGATATATATATGCCCCGAAATACAATGAGTAGACCAAAGAAAAATAGCGACACCACCACAGAGGCAAAGGCAACGAAGGAGAAGAAGTATGTCGAGACCCCTCTGATGAAGCAATACTACCAAATCAAGGCCATTCACCCCGATGCGATACTCCTGTTCCGCGTGGGCGACTTCTATGAGACCTTTGGTGAGGATGCCATCAAGGCGAGTGGTATCTTGGGTATCACGCTCACGCGCCGTGCCAATGGTGCTGCGTCGTATGTCGAGTTGGCGGGCTTCCCATACCATGCCTTGGATAACTATATGCCCAAGCTCGTGAGGGCGGGTGAGCGTGTGGCTATCTGCGAGCAGCTCGAGGACCCCAAGATGGTCAAGGGCCTCGTTAAGCGTGGCGTGGTGGAGATGGTAACACCTGGTATCGTTATGGGAGAGAACCTTGTTGCAGGTAAGGAAAACACCTTCCTCGCTTCGGTTTACTTCTCAAAGACAACTACGGGCATAGCATTCCTCGACCTCTCGACAGGCGAGTTCTATGTCGCAGAGGGCGATGACACATATGTCGATAAGCTCATCTCAAACCTTCAGCCCCGCGAGATTGTCTTCCAGCGTGGCATGGAGGAGCGCTTCAACGACGCCTTTGGCACGAAGCACTACACCTATCGCCTCGATGAGTGGGTATTCTCCGAGTCGGTAAACCGCGATAAGCTCACCAAGCAGCTCGGCGTGCAGTCGCTCAAGGGCTTCGGCATCGAGACTATGAGCGCAGGTATATCGGCGGCGGGAGCCATCCTCTACTACTTGGAGTTTACGGAGCATAAGCAGACGGCACACATATCATCCATCTCGCGCATTGAGCGTGGCGATTCGGTGTGGATTGACCGCTTTACGATTCGCAACCTCGAGCTCTTCAACTCGAATAGCTCGGTGGCGCGATGCAGTTTTGTCGACACCATCGACCGCACGCTTACACCCATGGGTGGCCGACAGCTTAAGCGCTGGGTGGCAATGCCCTTGATGGATACAAAGAGGATTGCGCAGCGTCAGGATGTTGTTGAGCACTTCGTCAAGGATGCCGACTTTGCATTCTCTATGCGTGAGCAGATAGCCCTCATCGGCGACCTTGAGCGCATGGCCTCGCGCATAGCGACCGAGCGCATCACACCTCGCGAGCTTATACAGCTCAAGCACTCGCTGCGTGCCGTGGATATGGTCAAGGCGATGATGGAGTCTACGGACTGCGAGGCGTTGCTCGCACTGGCGGAGCGACTCGATAAGTTGGAGGTGGTCGTAAAGCGCCTCGAGACTGACATCTTCCCCGACCCCGAGACCAACCAGATACACAAGGGTGGCATCATCGCGTCGGGCGTATCGGCAGAGTTGGACGAGTTGCGCCGCATAGCCCTTCATGGCAAGGACTACCTGCGCTCGTTGCAGGAGCGCGAGAGCGAACTTACGGGCATCCCCTCGTTGAAGGTGGCATACAACAATGTCTTTGGCTACTACATCGAGGTGCGTAATACGCATAAGGATAAGGTCCCCGTGTCGTGGATACGCAAGCAGACACTTACGGATGCCGAGCGCTACATCACCGAGGAGTTGAAGGAGTATGAACAGAAGATTCTTGGTGCCGAGGAGCGCATCATCCAGATTGAGACGCAGATATATGCCCAGCTCGTGGCGTTCATCGCACAGTATATCGTGCCCTTGCAGCGCAACGCCCAGGCTATAGCCTACACCGATTGCTTGCAGTCGTTGGCGCGAATCGCTACGGAGCGCCGCTATGTGCGCCCTGTGGTGGATGATTCGGATGTCATCGACATCACCGATGGCCGCCATCCCGTTATCGAGACCCTTATGGCAATAGGGGAGGAGTATGTTCCCAACAGCGTGAAGCTCGACACTACGGAGCAGCAGATTATCGTTATCACGGGTCCCAATATGTCGGGTAAGTCGGCACTGCTTCGCCAGACTGCACTCATCGTGCTCATGGCGCAGATGGGCTCGTTCGTGCCTGCCAAGGCGGCTCGCATAGGCGTTGTGGATAAGATATTTACGCGCGTTGGTGCTTCGGATAATCTCGCCGAGGGTGAGTCTACATTCATGGTCGAGATGTTGGAGTCGGCAAGTATCCTTAATAACATATCGCCCCGCTCACTTGTCCTTCTTGATGAGATTGGCCGTGGCACAAGCACCTACGATGGTATCTCCATCGCGTGGGCAATGGTGGAGTATCTCCACAACAATGGCCTCGGTGCAGCAAAGACCCTCTTCGCTACGCACTACCACGAGCTCAACGAGATTGAGAATATGTTGCCCCGCGTGAAGAACTACCATGTTACGGTGAAGGAGGTGGATAACAACATCGTCTTCCTGCGTAAACTTGTTCGCGGTGGCACGGAGCACTCGTTCGGTATTCATGTGGCGCGCATGGCGGGTATGCCTCGCTCCATCGTGTTGCGTGCAGAGGCTATATTGGGCAATCTCGAGAAGGTATATGGCTCGGGTGAGATTGTGCCAAGTGGTGCAATCAAGGAGCGTGGCAAGAAGCGCGCCGTGGCAGCATCGGCTATCGAGACAAAGGACAACATTCAGCTTTCGATGTTCCAGCTCGATGACCCCGTATTGGTTGCCATTCGCGACCAGATTAAGGGATTAGATATTAACTCGTTGACACCTCTTGAGGCGTTGAATAAACTAAACGAGATAAAGCGCATCACAGGCTTATAAAACAAATGGGCTATCCCCTTCGGAGGATAGCCCATTCTCATTCTATATTGGAGCATTAGCTCTTCGATGTCATAATCTTAAGAATCATGGCGTCGGTCTGCGTCATGCCATCGCGACCGATGTCTGTGAGGTTGCGGATTGAGCGGTCTACATCGTCGTCGATGATACCCTCAACAGACTTAATAACGCGACCATTCATAGCCATAAGGGCTGATACAACGGCTGTCGAAACGCCCGAAGCACACTTCATAGCGCATGATGGCTTAGCGCCGTCGCAAATCATACCCGCAAGGTTACCAATCATATTCTTAACGGCCTTTGTAACCTCCTCGTAGCCACCGCCCATAAGGTAGGTGATACCGCATGATGAGCCTGTTGCAGCAACAACGCAGCCGCACAATGCCGAAAGGCGACCAAGGCTCTGCTTGATGTAGATAACGGTGAGGTGGCTCAAGATGAGCGAGCGCACCATCTGCTCGTGTGAAGCACCCGTCTGCTCGGCATATACCACAACGGGAACAGTTGAAGTAAGGCCCTGGTTACCGCTACCAGAGTTACTCATAACGGGAATCATAGCGCCCGCCATACGCGCATCACACGCCGCAGTTGTCATGCCGACAATCTGGCAGTGGAGCGTGTCGCCCATGATGTTACGCTCCGACTCCGAGCGCATGAGCTTACCGATGGCGTGGCCATACTCGCCCTTGAGCGACTCGTATGCTGCGTTCATGTTCAAGCGCTTTGCCTCCAAGATGAACTCCAACTCCTCGAGGGGTGCTGTCATTGCGAAGTCCCACACGCGGCGTAAGCTGAGCACAGGGTCCTTCTGCTCTGCGGGAGCCTCGCCAGCGCTTGCTGCGGGAGCATCTGCCGAGAGGAGCACCTCGTCGTTGCGAGTGATAGATACGAAGCGAGTGTGACCGCCTGCGATGATGGCTACAGCCTTGTCTGCGCCCGCCTTAACCTCAATCTCGATGTATAGCTTCTCCTCGATGCCCTCCTTGAGGTCTACCGAGATGCGCTTCTCGTCGATGAGGCGGCAACCCTCCTTTACAGAAGCCTCGTTGGCATCCTTCAACACCTCGAGCTCATACTCCGACTTACCCACCAAAGCACCAAGTGCCATAGCGATGGGGAGACCTGTCATACCTGTGCCAGGGATACCTACGCCCATGGCGTTCTTGAGCACGTTTGCGCTGAGGCGTGCCTCGATATGCTCGGGCAGAGTGCCGAGAGTCTCGGTAGCCTTAGCCACGCACAACGCCACGGCGATGGGCTCAGTACAACCAATTGCGGGAATAATTTCGCGGTTCATGAGGGCGATAATCTCACGACGCTCCTCGGGTGTAAAGTTGCAGTTCATATAGAGTAGTTTTTAAGTAATTCGTATTATTAGGCAAATTATCACACGAAGATATATATTTTTT
>JAZRJJ010000060.1:0-50865 GCA_045645705.1 Alistipes sp.
TTAATTACAGCGGATTACTTGTGAAGTGCCTCGAACTCCTTCATGCAAGCTACCAAAGCCTCTACAGACTCCTTAGGACAAGCGTTGTAGATAGAAGCGCGGAAACCACCTACTGAACGCTGACCCTTGATACCTACCATACCCTTCTCCTTAGCGAACTCCATGAACTCCTTCTCGAACTCCTCCTTACCAGGAGCCATTACGAAGCAAACGTTCATCAAAGAGCGGTCCTCCTTAGCGGCTGTACCTACGAACATAGAGTTGCGGTCGATCTCGTTGTAGAGCAACTCAGCCTTCTCCTTGTTCATCTTGTACATAACCTCTACACCACCGATCTCCTTAACCCACTTCAAGGTCTGGTACATAACGTAGATAGGGAATACAGGAGGTGTGTTGTACATAGAGTGGTTGCGAGCCTCCTCGGGGTAGTGAGTAGCGTAGTCAACCATTGACTGGAGCTTACGCTCTGAAGAGCCGAGAAGATCCTTGCGGATGATAACGAAAGTAACACCAGCGGGGCCTACGTTCTTCTGAGCACCACCATAGATCATACCGTACTTCTTGATGTCAACGGGACGAGACATGATGTCAGATGACATATCAGCAACCAAAGTTACGGGGCAGTCGATATCCTCGTGGATCTCAGTACCGTAGATTGTGTTGTTAGTAGTGATGTGGAAGTAGTCTACATCAGTAGGGATAGTGAAGTTCTTAGGAATGTAGCTGTAAGTCTTGTCCTCAGAAGAAGCAACGATCTCTACATCGCCATAGAACTTAGCCTCCTTAGCAGCCTTCTTAGCCCAAACACCAGTCTGCAAGTAAGCAGCCTTAGTCTTAAGAAGGTTAGCGGGAACCTGGAAGAACTGAGTTGAAGCACCACCACCTACGAAGAATACTGCGTAGTCATCGGGGATGTTGAGAAGGTCACGCCAAAGCTGCTCAACCTCAGCCATTACGCGCTCCCAGCCGGGAGTACGGTGTGAGATCTCAAGAATACCGATACCAGTGTTGTCGAAGTCGCGGATTGCCTCGATAGCAGCCTCTACAGCCTGCTTGGGAAGTACGCATGGACCTGCGTTGAAATTGTGTTTCATAAGTCTTTAAGTGTTTGAAAAGTTTTTATTTGGTTAAAAATCCTTTTTTCCAATTCTCTGCGTGCAACTTAAACTTACACCTAAACATGAGGGTAAATTTATAGTCACACAAAGATAATCATTTTTTATCATTTCCAAAAATAAAACTACTTATTTTTTACTTTCTCGCGCTTTTGTTTGTGTTTTCTTAAAAAAAGCGGTGTAGAACTGCCCAGAAAACCACTCACACCGCGCCTTCATATATATAAATATGGTATTTTTAGAGGGCACACATCTATTTTTCGTGGCGTTTATTTGCTATCTTCATTTTAGTTTGTAACTTTGCCCCATCATTTATATAATGAGTATGAAAGTAGTAAACACCGTAGCTGAACTTAATGCAGCTTTAGCCACCCTCAAGCGTGAGGGCGTAGGCTTCGTGCCCACAATGGGTGCACTCCACACGGGTCACCGCTCACTTGTCGAGCGCGCACGCCGCGAGAACGACACAGTGGTTGTCAGTGTATTTGTAAATCCAACACAGTTTAACGATAAGAACGACCTCAAAAACTACCCTCGCACTCCCGAGGCAGATTGCGCAATTCTTGAGGCCGCAGGTGCCGACATCGTGTTTATGCCCACTGTCGAGGATATCTATCCCGAGCCCGACACTCGTCAGTTTGACTTCGGTTTGGTAGATAAGGTTATGGAGGGTGCTACACGTCCCGGTCACTTCAATGGCGTGGCACAGGTTGTAAGCCGTCTCTTTGCGTTGGTTAACCCCGCTCGTGCATACTTCGGCGAGAAGGACTTCCAGCAGATTGCCGTAATCAAAGCAATGGTTGAGCAGCTCGCTATCGATATTGAGATTGTTGAGTGTGCTATCGTTCGTGGCGAGGATGGCCTTGCACTGTCATCACGCAACGAGCTCCTCACTCCCGAGCACCGCGCTGCTGCACCACACATCTACGCTACAATCAGCCAGTGCGCCTCAAAGATGGAGTCTATGAGCCCCACCGAGCTTACAGAGTGGGTAGTTGCGACAATCGACTCTAATCCCTTGCTCAAGACCATCTACTTCGAGGCTGTCGATGCACGCACCATGCAGCGTGTAGAGAAGTGGAGCGACTCGGAGCGCATTCAGGGTTGCTGCGCAGTACAGGCGGGCAACATTCGTCTTATCGACAACATTCGCATTAAGTAAACAAGCTAATCGACCCAAACTATGTTTATAGAGAGAATGAAATCGAAGATTCATCGTGTGCGTGTCACCGAGTCGAATCTCAACTATGTAGGTAGCATCACTATCGACGAGGACCTCATGGATGCAGCAGGTCTTATCGAGGGTGAGAAGGTGCAGATTGTGAACAATAACAACGGCGAGCGCATCGAGACATATGTCATCAAGGGTGAGCGTGGCAGCGGTTGCATCTGCCTCAATGGCGCTGCAGCACGCAAGACTGCTGTTGGCGACATCGTAATCATCATGGGCTACGGCTTTATGGACTTTGAGGAGGCAAAGACCTTCCAGCCCAAGGTTGTCTTCCCCGACGAGCGCACCAACCGCCTACTATAATATATATAGTGCACACAATAAAGGCTGTCTTCTTTATCGAGGACAGCCTTTATTATATAAACACATCGAGTATTACGCGGTCGTGTTGCTGGAGTAGCTCATCTACCCTAAGCATCATCTTGCGCGAGAGCACGGGGCAACCGAAACTACCGACCGTAGCAATAGGCCAAATTGGATGTGAGGTGGTATGCTCCCAACCATGCAACACAACATAGCGGGAACGGAGGTTTGAGTTCGCGGCATCAAGGCTATCGAGGCGGTAGGCAATGCCATATCGCCCCTCATATCGTTCGGCAACAAGGGCACGGCCAAGGGACGATAAGTGTGAACCATCCTCGTTTGACACCCGAGCATAGGCCGACCTAACATGTGACCTCTCCGAGCCGCTACCGTGACTTACGGGACATGTGAATATCGGTGCATTTCGCTCGAAGTCCCACGCCACAAACCTTCGCCTGCCCGAATGGCGCGACAGGTCAACAAAGAGGGCAATGTTTGTGTTGTAACCCTCCTTGCGACAGAACTCACGCAGTGATTCCGCACGACTCGCCACCCTACTGAGCAAACTCATTTTTCAACTGCTCAACAAGTTGTGGAAGGCCCACGGCACCACGCTCCTTGACATGCGTAAGAGGATTCTTTATAAGGTCTGTGTTTGGTGTGCCTGGGTCAACAAGGTAGATTGGCACCTTCTTGTCGCGAACATAGTATACAAGCATCGCTGCGGGATATACCGCCAACGATGTACCCACAACAATAAGGATATCGGCACGCTCAACAATCTTGCACGCAGCGTCAAACATAGGCACACTCTCGCCAAAGAATACGATATGTGGGCGCAATAACGCTCCATCCTCGCCACGCGCATCAAGATCCTGCTCCCAGCCCTCGTTGATGTCGTAGATAAGGTCGGGATTTTGCTCCGAGCGCAACTTCATAAGTTCGCCATGGAGATGTAAAACGCGCGTAGAACCAGCCTGCTCATGCAGATTGTCGACATTCTGCGTCACAACGGTGACATCTGCCCACTCCTCCATCGAGGCAATAGCGCGATGACCATCGTTGGGCTGCTTAGTGAGCGACTCCTTGCGGCGCAAGTTATAAAACTCAATAACCTTTGCGCGGTTATTCTTTAGCGCCTCGGGGGTGCACACCTCCTCGATTTTGTAGTTCGCCCAAAGGCCATCAGCGTCGCGGAACGTAGCGATGCCACTGTCGGCACTAACACCCGCACCTGTGAAAACAACAATATTCTTTCTTGCCATAATAAACAATTTTCTACAAAATTAAGAAAATTTCTGCATTCCCATCCAATTACACCGAACTATTTTTGGCGACAACTTTGCAGATAAAGTGCAAAATGCTAACTTTGCGCTAAATATCAGTATGAAAATGAAAAAGCTTCTTAAAAACCTTGGTGTCTGGATCATCATTGCGATGATTGTAGGTATCGTTGTAGGTATCTTCATGGGTGAGGATGCCTCAATCTTTAAGCCTCTTGGCGACTTCTTCATTCAGTTGATTAAGATGTTGGTTGTGCCCCTCGTCTTTGTATCTATCGTCAGCGGTGCAGCGGCACTCGGCGAGACAAAGTCTGCGGGATTGGTTGGCGGACTCAGCATCGGCTACATGATGGTTACAACAATCATCTCTATCGTTGTGGCGTTGATGCTCGGCGTAATCTTCGAGCCAGGCTCACATATTGCAGCAGATGGCATGACTGCAATCGCCCAGGCTGGTGAGGTGGCTACCGAGAGCGCTGCTCCTGCAACAGCCGGCTTCTGGGAGACCGTCATCGGCATGATTCCCGCAAACCCCATCGAGGCATTGTCAACTGGCAACATCCTTCAGATTATCATCTTCGGTCTCTTCTTCGGATTCGGTATCTCGGCACTTGCTGCGGAGAAGCGTCGTATGTTGACCAATGGACTTAACAACATCCTCGAGGCACTTATCTGGTGCATCGGCAAGGTGATGTATGTTGCACCCTTCGGTGTGTTTGGCCTTATTGCAGATGCTACAGGTACATTCGGCTTCGACATCCTTATGCAGGTGGCAAATGTCTTGTGGCTCGACCTTATCGCAGTGGCAATCATCGGCTTAGGTTTGTACCCTTTGACCGTAGCACTCTTCTCACGCGTATCGCTCAAGAGCTACTTCCGCGAGATGATTAAGCCCCAGATTGTGTCATTCTCTACGGCATCGTCACTCGCTACGCTCCCCGTGAACATGGAGGCATGCGACAGAATGGGCGTATCAAAGCAGACATCGGGCTTCGTGTTGCCCTTGGGCGCTACAATCAATATGTCGGGTAACGCCATCTATTATGCGCTCCTTGCAACATTCTTCGCGCAGCTCTACGGCATCGACCTCGGCATGACGGAGTATGTATCTATCACCATCGTTTGCGCACTCGGCGCTATCGGTCAGGCGGGTGTTCCTGGTCCTACGCTCCTTGCAGCGGCGGTACTCGTAGCAGCAGGTATTCCATTGGAGGGTCTCCCCTTGTTCTACGCCCTCGACCGTATCTTCGACATGATTCGCACAACGCTCAACATCACTGGCGATGCCGCTTGTGCTGCCGTTGTAGACCGTTTCGTTAAGAGATAAATATCGTGGTATGGTGTTTGTTCATAGGCTGAGGCATAAAACCTTAAGCCTATGAAACGAACACTTATCATCGCAATTGGCGTCGTAGCACTCCTTGTCTTGGGATTCACAATCTCGGGAGTGGCGCAAGAGACGCAATCAAACAAAGAGAGTCGTCAAGCACAACACGAGGCGCGACAACAGCAACGCGCCCAGCGCTTAGCCGAGTATCGCGAGCAATTAGACTCTACAATCCGTTCACACAACTATCGCTTCGTGCCCGAGACCATGCAACAACTCCCTGGTGGCATGATGCGCAACCTACAAAATCCCTGCTACGAGATTATCGTATGGAGCGAGGCTGTAGATGTATGCATTCCCTTTCTCAAGGGCTACACTCCGCCTTACTATCCTGTGGTATTCAACTATGTACTCTCAAGCGTGCAGGGTTACACCGTTGAGCAGACAGAGTATGGATGGCATGTCACGTTCCAGAGTACGATGTTCTCGGCTACGACATTCACCTTCTCATTCGAGATATACTCCCACTACGGAGGTGCAACGCTAACGATATCCTCGCCATTCTACAATAGCGTACAATACACGGGAAACATCTTCGGTATTTAGACAATAAAAGAGCCAACTCTTTGGGAGTCGGCTCTTTTTCTATTGCGCATGTCACACCCTATTCGCGTACGCATCGCACGGGCATAGCGTTAGCACGCTGCATTGGGCGAGCAGTCTCTATACCGTTCCATGTGCGGGTGTTAGTATTTAGGTTGAAGTACAACGCCTTGGCATTGTTGCCATCAGTCGTTGCAGTCCAGTAGTAACCTGACCAGGGCACGGGGCACTCCTCGTTTACATTCATATTGTCGAGGCGGCCATCGAGGTAGTTGCGGCGACCAGCAGCCGAGAAGAAGTACGCATCTCCCGTTGTAGTATCCTCAAGCCACCAGCCATACATCTTCTGCGCCTCCTCCCATGGCAGAGCATCGTCGTTAGCCGCGATTGTCAAAGACTCAAACACAGAGCTATCTGGGAGAATCCAGCCTGCGGGGCATGGATCGCTATTTGTCTTTGTCGTTGCATTCCACAACGCATCATCGTGGCCATTGTTGAGCCAATCGTAACCATTCTCGGGATTGCCCATAACGATGCTCAATGGGTTAGCGGTGGTCCACTCTGTGCTACCGCCCTTGCTCGACTCTACATATGCCAATAATTTAGAGAAGTTCTCAAAATCGTAGATTACAGCATCGTAGTTAAGGTTGAAATTCCATGTATCAGAACCAGGGATGGGATCCTTTCTACCCCACTGATAGAGCATGCCATATGAGCCATAGATAGCATCGTGGTCATCATCTCCCTCGCTGTTAGTCTCTGCGCCAAGGTTGTGATTCATCATAGTCACACCGCCGATGGTAACACTATTCTCGGCTGCCATAGGGTCGTTGTTTGTCACCCAGATATGCCAGCTCCAGATGAGGTTGCCATCGATGTCGTATGCACCAATAACCGCGTTGCCTGGTATTACTTTTTTGTAATCCTCATCCTCTTTATCTGCCGACTTTGGAGATACATAGAAGTGCGCCTTGCCATTACGTATATCAAGATACTCGATGAGGTCCTTTTCCGTTTGCCATAAAATCTTTATCTCGGCCGTAGCAAGTTCCACAGAGCCATTGCCACCGCGAGTTGGGTCGAAGATATAGCGAGTCTTTGGCTTACAAGCGACATAACAGTTTGCAGGTGCACTTGTGAAGTCGACCTCACTGGAAACAATAGCGAGGTAGACGGTCACAATCTTTGTGTTACCTGTAGGGGTGTAACCCTTAAGTGTGAGCGTACCACTCTCCACCTCCTCGTTATCGAATGACGAGGGTGCTGTTACAGTGATAGTCTCGGTGTACATATTGATGTCATTAATAACCCAGCCTTTTGGGGTAGATATAGGCACCAATGATGTGATGTTGCTACTATCAAAGGTTGTTGAGCCTGTCTCGCCAGGCATAGATACCAGGATGCTCTTCGAGGGAACATTAAGGCTGTTGGTCTCCTTCTGGCTACACGATGTCATGATGCCTACAAAAGCGAGTATCGCAACAATGTAGATATGAAATCTCTTCATACGGTCTTATATACTTTTATTCATTTAATTCAATCTCAATTATCTCGATGGTGGCAGATGTGTTCTCCGCAAGGTGAGATACAAGAATCTCTACCTCGTCACGATTGTCGAAGGTGCCCAGAACAAAGCTGTCAGCCTCCTTTGATACGCTCTGGCGTGGCGCCTCGGTGCTGATTATTGTGCGAAGCTCCTCGCTGAGTGTATCTGCAACAATCTTAATCATGTAACGCATACCCGATACTGGGACAACCACACTGCCATCGTTATCGCGCTCCACGGTGGTGATGTTGAGCATTGCACCATTCTGCCAACGACAAATCTCTGGCGACTTGAAGCCCTTCTCCTTAAGGAAGAGCTGTGCCTCATCTGCTTCGCGGCGTGAGCTAAAACCACCTGCGTAGTAGAGGTAGTTACCCTCCTCGTTGCGAGTGATGTAGAGTGGCTGCACACCCTTGAAGAGTGTCATAGGCTGCTTGCTGCGGAACTCACCAAGAAGAATTCGGTAGATAGTACCACGCTCATAGACCTTGAGATCTGGAATGGGGTTTGTCTCCTTGTAGAAGTTGGTGCGGCCAATAGCGATGGGCTGGAAGTCGATGAAGAGTCGGCGCTCGATATGCAACGGCTCAAGGCGGTAGTTAATCTCGCGTGGCTCACGCTGAAGTGCAGCGATTGAATCTGCAGCCTCCTCAAGACCTATAGTGCGTGCAAAATCCGACTCGAACTTGCGCAATGTTGGGCGGCCAAGAGCATAGTGCATCAAAGCATCGGTAGCGTAGTTGCCTGCCTCACGTGAACACTCACGGCGCATATCGGCAAACTCCACAGATGAGTTATCGAGCAAATCGTAGTGGCGGTCGCGCTCAAGGATATAGCCATAAGCGTAATACTTCGTATCGAGGATATGGTTCCATCGACTCTCAATCTCCTCGGCCTTCGCCTCTGCGCGACGCTTGAGCATTGCGAACTCACCAAATAACTCGTTGGCCTCGGCCTCGCTATCCGTAGTACGATAACGCTCGGCAACATGCATCATGCGATTGTAGATTGCATTATACTCATCCACAAGGCTGTCCATAGCGGCATCCTCGGCCTGCGCAACGCACAACTCCGCATAATCCTCCGCATAGAGCACATCTTTGATGCAGTGGTTGTCGATAAGATTGCGATAGAGAGGTATAACAACGCTCTCCTCCACAACCTCCTCGGCAGGCTCCTCAATAGGTGCATTCATCTGTGCAAGAACCCACTCCTGCTCCAACTCATTGATGCGGGCGATGATATCACCACGCATGGTGCGTATATCGAAAATCTGCTGCTCGAGTTCGAGAATGCGATCGCTAAACGCGCTGAAATCCTCCGAACTGGGAGTCAGACCCATACTTGTCAAACTATCGGCATAGATGCGAAATCTATCACGCGCCTCGCTCATAACCAATGCCACAGAGTCCTCTCTCTTTACCAACTCCCTATCGCTACGCTGTAGCTCTACATACTCGGGATTGTCATTGAGTTCATCTATGGGGTCTTGCCATGTGTTAATAGCAAGTGCCGAAAGTGTCGAAGCTAGTAATGTTGCGGCTATGTATATCGCCCTTTTCATATATTGTTATCTACTTAATATCAATTTCTTACCTAATGCTACCTCCATGAACGGATGAAGAGCAGCTGAATAAATCCAAAAATCTCCAGACGGCCAATAAGCATAAGTGCCGTAGAGTTAAACTTCAAAATAGCGTGCAAGTCTGCAAAGTTTGACATTGAGCCAACCTCACCGAAACCTGGTCCCACATTGCTGACACACGAAATGGCCGCAGTAACGGATGTTACAATGTCGAGTCCAAATGTTGCATAGACAATCGTGCCAAGCAATACGGTCATGATGTATGCCACGATGAAGGTCATCACAAGGCTCTGCACACCCTCGTCCTGCACTGCACCATCTACCTTTGTGCGTATCACGGCGTTGGGGTGGAGTTGTACCTTCATTCGGTTGCGAATAATCTTTGACGCTATGAGCACGCGGTCGACCTTCATACCACCCGATGTTGAACCTGCGCAACCACACACAACCGAAAGCAATATCAACAATATGACGGCAAGCGGTGTCCAGGTGTTGGTATCTGCCGTAGCAAATCCCGAAGTCGTGGTTATGCTGACTACCTGGAAGGCCGAGTGTCGTATAGCCTCGCCCCAATTATCGTAGACGCCATCGGCAAGGAGGCTGAACGATATTGCCAGCGCGAAAATGGACATCATGCCTATGAAAGCACGAACGACCTCCGAGCGGAAAATATTGTTTTTGCGGCCCGTCATAGTGGCATATAGTATGCCGAAGTGTATTGCTGCAAGAGTCATAGCAATGATGAGTATCAGCTCAATTAAGGGGTTATCCCAGAAGCCAATAGAGAGATTCTTGGTGCTGAAACCACATGTGGCACATGCCGACATCGCCTGAGTTACAGAGTCAAACCATGTCATGCCCGCCAACTTTAGTGCAATGGTGGTAATAGCCGTAAGGCCAACATAGACCATGGTAAGGATGCGGATGATAACCCTCGAGCGATAGTGGAAGTTATCCTTTGCGATGGTCGAAAGCTCCACATTTGAGAGCATATGGCGACTACGACCCATCGAGGGAAGGATGACCAGGGCGAACATCACAACACCGACACCACCAATCCATGCCGAGGCAGCACGCCAAAAGAGCATTCCGCGTGGCAGGAACTCGATGTCGTTAAGGATAGACGAGCCCGTGGTTGTAAAGCCCGATACACTCTCAAACCATGCGTTTATAATGGTGAACTCACCGCCCCAAATCAGATATGGGAATGTTCCCACGATGCAGGCCACAAGCCATGAGCCCACAACAATGGCATAACCCTCCTTAATCTTAATATCCTCGGCTTTGTGCGCAAAGATAAGAGGGAAAAATCCCAACAAAGAGGTTAGGAATGAGGACAATAGCAGTGGGTAGAATGCCGAGTCGTAGTTGTTGAGCATTGAGACGATAGCAGACAACAGCATGAATGCTGCAATGAACTGCAGCACCATGCCAATATATCGTATCACGGCGTGTATTCGCATAACTACCCTGCTCTAACTGATTACTGTTTAGGCTGTTTATTTGCCAGTTGCGCAATGCGGTCGCGCAATGCTACCATCTCATCACGACAAGGAATCTCACCATCAAAAGGTTTCTTATAGGTGATATAGTCACCAAGGCTGTTGTTGATTCGCAGGATGGGGCGCACATAGTAGTAGTTGAAGAAGTAGTAGAACATTATCACGATTACCACCATCACAATCAACGAGATAAAGACAGGAGTCACAGCACGGCGCGCAGTATGGCTAAGGTTGTTAACCTCGGGGCCCAGTGTATTGTGGACACCAGTCATGTACTTTGTAATCTGTTGTGTTGTCAGCTCATATTCGGGCTTGTACTCATTTACATACCACTCATGAGTAGTTGGCACAACGGCAACACTATCCAAAAGCGACATGGCGATTGCTCGATGCACCTCGCCTCGGATATAGGTTTGGGCGAGTTCGTTAACTCGGCTTGTAACCAAAACAAGGCTATCTGCCGCCTCTGGAGTCTCGGTCTGCTGCATCTTGCGCTGTGCAAGGAGTGTAGAGTGCGTCAAATGTGATATCGACTCCTCGCAGCGAGCGCTGTAGGTCTTAATATCATCATACTTACCACTCGCAACCGCAAGCGTAATCATCACGTCATTCTGTTCGTTCAGGGCCGTAAGCATGCTGCCTGCAAGGTCGACATTCTCCTTGCTCGCCAAGAGGATATCCTCGGTATCCTTACTTACGCGCTCAAGCTCCAAGAGCGAGACTACGCCAGAGACAAAGAGCAACAACAAAAGACACATGAACGCCACCCTCATACGACGGGTGAGGGTGCGGATGCTGAATATGTTTTTGAGTAGTTTAATCACAGCGTTACAAATTTGCTATAGTAATATCCCGACAAAAGTAACACTTTTGTGTTAATTTTCCAAAATTTACTCCATCAATGTAGCGCACACATCGCCATTTGCATCGATACTATCGAGGCGCACACGGCTAATGTTGTTGACATACTTCTCATCAAAAGGTGCAGATACTCGCAGATAATTATCTGTATATCCATACATTACACCATCGTGATTTGTACTCTCGAACAACACCTCACGCTCTGTGCCGATAAACCTCTCCGTGAAGGCGCGATTGAGTCTTGCAGAGAGCTCCTCGAGGCGCGAAACGCGCTCCGTAGAGATGCGCGACTGAACCTTATTAGGCATGTCAACCGCGGGAGTGCCAGGTCGCTCCGAGAATGGGAAGATGTGCAAGAATGATGCACCCACCTCCTCCAAAAGACGATATGTCTCCATGAACTCCTCCTCGCCCTCACCAGGAAAACCTGTAATTACATCTACTCCAAGGAATGAGTCGGGCATCAACTCGCGAATCTTCGCAATGCGCTCACGATAGCGCTCGGCGGTATAGCGGCGACGCATGAGCCCAAGGATGCGCGTAGAGCCACTTTGCAGGGGAATATGGAAGTGAGGAACAAATTTAGGTGACTGAGCGCAAAACTCTATAATCTCGTCAGTTATAAGGTTGGGTTCTATGCTCGAAATACGGTAGCGCTCGATGCCATCCACCCTATCCAACTCACGCAACAAATCGATGAAACGCTCGCCCGTTGTGCGACCAAAATCACCCGTGTTTATGCCCGTAATAACAATCTCCTTCTGACCCGCTGCGGCAATCTCCTTAGCCTCGGCAACAATGTCAGCAATAGGCATATTTCGACTTGAGCCACGAGCATAGTGGATGGTGCAATATGCGCACTTGTAGTCGCAGCCATCCTGCACCTTCAAGAACGAGCGTGTGCGGTCGCCCGAAGAGTAGGCAGCAAAGAAGCGTGTAAGGTTCTCCACAGAGCAACTATAGACCTCCGCCTTGCCCCTCTCTTTTAGTTCAACTACTCGTTTATATAAATCACCCTTATCGTTGTTACTCAAGACAATATCAACACCCTCAATGGCAGCGATAGTCTCGGGTTTAAGCTGTGCATAACAACCCGTAACGGCGATGATTGCATTGGGGTTACGGCGGTGAATTTTACGAATGATATTACGACACTTCTTGTCGGCATGCTCCGTCACCGAGCAGCTGTTAATCACCGCCACATCGGTAGGTTCCGATGGCTCAACACGGCGATATCCACCACGCTCGAACTCGCGTGCCAAGGTTGACGACTCCGAAAAGTTGAGCTTGCAGCCCAAAGTGTGAAAACTAACCCTCTTCTCCTGCATATAAAAATCAATTTACAATTTCATTGTAACCCCTATTTTGGGCACTTTCATTGGGCGAAGTTACAAAAAGTTAAGATAAAGTGAAAAAAGATTTCGTTGTTACGCGAAAAAAAAGTACATTTGCGCGATTTATTATTAACAAGGAGAATGAGCCTATTCGAGGACATAGCAGTCTATGGACATCTTGCCGACGCCTTTGTGGCGTGCCTACTCTCTGCCATCACCTGTGGCATTGTGGGCAGCTATGTCGTGGCACGACGCATGGTATTCCTCAGTGGTGGCATCACCCACGCCTCGTTTGGCGGCTTGGGCTTGGCTATATACGCGGGCTTCAATCCTCTTGTCGGAGCATTACTGTTTGCTTCGGTGGCATCCGTAGGCGTGGAGTTCGCATCGCGCCGTGGTCGCATAAGGGAGGACTCGGCAATAGGCATCATCTGGTCGGTGGGCATGGCGCTCGGTGCACTCTTCATGTCACTAACACCAGGCTACGCCGTGGAGCTTCCAAGTTATCTTTTTGGCAGCATCTCGCTTGTTGATAGCGCAGACATCAAGTGGCTCGCAGTACTCATGGTCGTTGTTGTAGGCGGTGCGATACTTTGGGGTCGCAAGATTATGTATATAACTTTCGACGAGGAGTATGCACGCAGCCAGGGCTTGCCCGTGGCACCCATAGCATACATTATGTCGGTTGTGGTGGCCATCACCATAGTGCTTTCGATAAAGGTCATGGGCATTGTGCTGCTGATGTCGCTTGTGACAATACCCACAGTTGTGGCAAACACACTCACAAAGGATTACCGTCGTATTGCCCTACTCGCTATTATCGTTGCCGTTGTGTGCAATGTAGTCGGCTTTGTGATGAGTTACGAAATAGAGCTACCTAATGGAGGAGGCATCCCCACGGGTAGTTGCATAATATTCCTTCTCTCGGTGGCGTTACTTTTCGTAAAACTCTTCGACATCGCACGTCGCAGAGTGCGCAAGGGCGTTACACGAGCATAGGCTTTGGAGATTAAATATATGAAGAATAGTAAAAGTACCATACTCTCGCTTCTGTCGTTGCCACTGCTCGGCTGGTTTACGCACCTTGCAGCAGCGAAGCTATACGACCTCATAGATTTGTCGTGGGGCACCATAACCATACCTCTATGGATAGCCATAGCGCTTATCATCATCTCGATGATGATGGTGCGCGTTCATCGCCTTGTCATTAAGGCCTACATAGGTCCACTCGCTGCGACATTCTTCATCGTGCTCTTCATCCTGATGATGAACTTTGTGTGGCGATACATTGACGAACTTACGGGCAAGGGTCTCGACTTCTTCACCATAGCCGAGCTTGTGGTATGCGCTACGGCAAACATGGTACCTCTGGGTCTCCCCTTGGCGCTGCTGCTCTCATCTATCATGGCATTGGGCAACCTTGGTGAGCACTACGAGCTTCTTGCGATGAAGTCCTCGGGTATGTCCATCATGCGTATTTTGCAGCCTCTTATCATCATCGTGGGTCTCATCTCTGTATTCAGCTTCTACCTCACGAATAACATTGTACCAGCCGCTAATGCGCGTATGTACGAGATTTTGTTCGACATCCGCGAGCAGCGTCAGGAGTTGCAATTCCAGGATGGTATGTTCTTCAATGGTCTGCCCGACATGAGCATCCGCGTGGAGCATCAGGACCCCAAGACGAAGGAGTTGAGCGATGTACTTATCTTCGATACGCGTAGCACAAATGGCGACATGACAACAACTGTTGCCGAGTCGGGATATATCCGCATGTCGGAGGATAAGGGCTACCTCTATGTGACACTGCACAATGGCCGCACATATGAGCACACGCGCAGCAGCCAGTGGTACGACAAGAATAGCATCCGCATACACGAGTTTTCACGCCAGGATGCCACAATCCCTGTAGATAAGGTAGGTCGCCCCGATGGTGATATGTCGCGCGAATTTACCGAGTCACGCACACGAAATATGAGTGGTTTGGAGGAGTTGATGGACTCGCTCGAGATTCAGATTGAGCACTACAATGTGGTGAGCCTCACACCCACCGTCAAGCGACAGATTTTCGTGCGCGATACGACCATCTTCCCTGATGACAGTTTGCATATCGACCGCACGGCATTTAAGCCTATCAACTTCTACGACTCTATCGCAGACCTATCGATACGCCAGCGTGCGAAGGTCTACCAGACGGCATATAGCCAGTCTCGCTCGGCGCAGGGCTCATATACATTCGATGAGCAGTCGTCGAAGATTCCGCTTACGCAGTTCTACCTCTCGCTCAACGAGTGGCATCGCAAGCTCACACTACCCGTATCTATCCTTATTTTCTTCATGATTGGTGCACCTCTGGGCGCTATCATCCGTAAGGGTGGACTGGGTCTTCCCGCCGTAATCTCGGTCATCTTCTTTGTCATATTCTATGTCATAAGCATATGGGGTGAAAAGATGGCAAAGGAGGGTACATGGGATGCTCTCTACGGCATGTGGCTGCCGATACCGATATTTATGCTGGTGGCAATATACCTCACCGTAAAGGCAAAGAACGACTCATCGTTGCTCGATACCGACTGGTATGATGTGCGCATGCGCCGCATGGCAAAGCGTGTAGGAAAGTTCTTCAAGCGCCTAAAAAAAGTAAGAAATAAGTAGAATAAAACAATGCAGGATATGGATGCAAAGAGTTTGAGAATAGTATTTATGGGTACACCCGAGTTCGCCTCTACCTCGCTTAAGCGCTTGGTAGCAGAGGGCTACAACATCGTTGCTGTCGTAACTACACCCGACAAGCCCGCAGGCCGCGGACAGAAGGTGCATGAGAGTGATGTTAAGTGTACGGCACGCGAGTTGGGACTCCCCATCCTCCAGCCCGAGAAGTTGCGCGATGAAGCATTTCTCGCAGCACTCAAGGAGCTAAATCCCGACCTCGGCATCGTAATCGCCTTCCGCATGTTGCCAGAGGTTGTATGGGCAATGCCCCGCCTCGGCACATTCAACCTCCACGCATCGCTGCTACCCCAGTATCGCGGTGCTGCACCCATCAACTGGGCTATCATTAATGGCGAGAAGGAGACGGGCGTAACCACCTTCTTGCTCAACCACGAGATAGACAAGGGCGCAATCATCGAGCAGGAGACAACCGCAATCCTCCCCGAGGATAACATCGGCACGCTCTACGACCGCCTTATGGAGATAGGCTCACACCTTGTGACTCGCACCGTAGATAAGCTCGCCGAGGGTGGCTACACCACCATCGAGCAGATGCACATCGACGAGGCGACACTCAAGCCCGCACCCAAGATTTTCAAGGAGGATGGCCGCATAGACTGGAGTCGTAAGGCCGAGGATATACACAACCTTGTGCGTGGCCTCTCACCCTACCCCGCAGCGTGGACACCTATATATAAGGATGGTGCGGAGTGTGGCTCGGCAAAGGTCTTCACCACACGCTTCGAGCTATGCAACCACAACGCTGCGCCTGGCACGCTCAAGACCGATGGACGCACACACCTCGCCGTAGCGGCAGCAGATGGCTGGGTATATATCGAGGAGATGCAGATGGCGGGCAAGCGCCGCATGGCCATCAAGGATGTATTGCTCGGCTGGCGCCTCTCGAACGAGGTATTCCAGAAGTAATTTACGATTTTATACTAAAGAGAGATCAATTCAGAGAGCACCACATGGTGTTCTCTGTTTTTTTCCGCCTTACCATGCTCTTTAGAAAACAGAAGAGTAGAGCCTCAAAAGTGGCCCTCAAATTCGCCATTCATAAAACACACAAGTAAAAAAACTTGCATATTGCATAAAGTCGTTGTTATTAGCTGAATATCAACGATATATAATTAGAAAATATGCAAACATGACACAAATTTCGACTAATTTCGTCCTTGTCGAAAGGGGCTTATTCGTATTATATATATAGGGCACTTTGTAAAATCGTCATCCAAAACAGTGTGGATGGAGGTAGAAAAGTGTATAATGTTTAACCTATAAAATTCAACTATTATGAAGCAGTTTTCAGAGGACAAGGTCACAATCCGTATTCGTGTCAAGCGAGCATGTGTAGAGTCAATGCGCTCGCAACCGTTACACACATCGCAGCAAGAGGTAGAGGCAACGGACAAGTATGCAGATTTTGAGTATTGTGCAACTCTCACTCCGGAGCTATACGCCAAGCTATTGTCATATGGTAGCAGCGTGGAGGTATTAGCACCAAAGGAAGCAAGGCTCGAAATGTATAATCGCATAATGAATATGTCGTTTATATATAGCGAGGAGATGGCACGTACCAAGATAGGTAAGGCTGTAATATATGCTACAAATAAATTCCCAAAGGCCAATATTGCGAGGGTTCGACATTCGCTCGAGATGCAGAGAGGCATAGACTATATTCGTCGTTTAGATGCTTGTATGCTCTATCTCGAGGCAACGCAAGGCTGGGAGTATGTAAAGAACTTTAGGCTCAACGACATTGACACGCTTGCCGTATTCCAGCGTGGCGATACCGAAGGCGTATATATGTGTTCTTCGGAGGAGGTGCAAGTAAAACTACGTGTGGCAGAGATCGACTCTATTGACGATATTGTAGAGGTTTATCGCAACCATCATCACCCCAAGATGCAACCTTGGCCCTATGACCACTCTCTGGTGCAAGCTCTGATATCGTACTTTGGTGTATATATCAAGAGCCACTATTCCAAGGAGTATGATATATTTATGGCAGGACTATCAGAGAATTAGAAATTATTTTATAAATTTGTAGAAACTTAAAACTGTAATACTATGGCAGAATATAAGGGACGAGGTATTCATAATGAAAGCCTCTATAAATCATTCAAAGACGGAGGACGCTATGAGAACTTAATGAACCTTGTCAGAGAAGATGAAGAGTTAGATTTTGAGATTCGCAACAACTACGTAAACATATACTATGAAGGTTGTAATATAGCGAAAATTAGCAGTGCAATAGGTTCTGTACAATTTGATAAATTCTACTTTTTGCTTCGTAAAGACATTAAAGGCAATAAACCATCTAAAAAAGAGGTTCAAGAAAACTGCAATAGAGGAGAGGTACACTATGACTTGTATATGGATTTAATTAAAAAACAGGAATCTCTAACCGCTCTTTTCAAGGATAAAAAATATAGCGAATATATAGATAAAGCAAAATGTCAAGTAAAAGAGTGGTTTGATAGCTGGGAACTCAATAAAGAGGAAAAAAGTACTCAGCAGAAGATTGTAAGAGCCAACAACGAGTCTACCACATTGTGCGTCATTGACAACGAGTATCAAATCAGTACAGATGCCACATTTAAGTTTGTAGCAGATAGCTGCGAATATGAACACAAAAGTCCTCGCTTTGATCTAATAGCGGTAGATAAAAATGGTCAAATATATGTAATCGAGCTAAAAAAGGGGCTATCAGCGTGCTGTGGCAAAGCAGGACTCAGGTCACACGCTGAATCTTTTAGATGCACGATTGAGCGAGATAGCAAATATTTTGTTGAAGAGATGAAGAGAATTCTTGAACAAAAAAGGGAGTTGGGATTAATCGCTGATAGTATCAAGATAAACGACAATAAGCCAAAATTTGTATTTGCCTACGAAACGAAAGATGGTGAGTCCATAGAGGCATTCTACGAAAAATGTGTGGAAGAGGGAGTTGGGAACTTTAATATCTATATCTGCGAAGATAGTGTACTAAAACCATATAATAAATGACCCTAACCATCCATAGAGGCACCCACGAGATTGGCGGTAGTTGTGTCGAAATCTGCTCCGATAAGACGAAGATTTTGATTGACCTCGGTATGCCCCTCGACTACGATAAACGTAGTCGGGAGGAGCAGACCGAGATACGACATAATGCCAAAGAGTGGTGCAAGGGTGTAGATGCACTCTTTTTGAGCCACGCCCACGCCGACCACTATGGTTTTCTCGATTTGTTGCCTCAAGATACGCCAATCTATGCCACTGAGGAGTCCTTTGCGATGCTTGCCCTCGATGGTATTCTCGGCGATGACCCTACGAAGCACCTTGAAAAGCATTCACTAAAAAGCGGGCAATCGTGCGAGGTGGCAGATATAAAGGTTACAGCCTATATCGTTGACCATTCGGCTTATGGTGCGTGCGCCTATCTTATTGAGTGCGACGGCAAGCGCATATTGTATAGCGGAGATATCCGTCTTCACGGCGTTAAGGGAGTATTGTATAAGAACTTGCCCAAGAATGTGGATTATCTGCTCTTGGAGGGAACAAATATCTTAAGAGCAAAGAGCAACCCCACCGAGCGAGATATTGAAAATCAGTTTGTCGAGGCTTTCAATGAGGCTCCCGATGCTCTACATTTAGTGTGGTACTCAGCAAAGAATATAGACCGTATATGCGCTCTATTTCGTGCCTGCATCAGATGTGGCAGAACGCTTGTGCTTGACCCCTATACGGCAAATGTTTTGGCGGCAGTTGCGCAATTAAACCCACATATACCAACAGTTACCACTGCCAAGCAAATGAGGGTATATTTCCCATACTACCTAACAAAACGGCTTTTGGAGCGCAATCCTGAGAGTTATATATATTCGCTTGAGCCTCGCAAAAATAAGGTGTCGTATAACGATTTTATGACCAAACCCAAGCGATATGTAATGCTTGTACGCCCAACGACACTCTCATATCTCGAGAAGTTAAGCATTAGGCATATTCGCCTTATAAAGTCGATATGGGGTGGCTACTGGAATGAGCCCAACACCGAGCGTTTTCGAGATTGGGCCAAGGAGCATTGTGAGGCGGTCAAAGATATTCATTCGAGCGGTCACGCCGATACACAATCATTGCAACGCATAGTTGAGTTCGTTCGACCAAAAACGATTGTACCCATACATACTGACGCCCCGAAACGATTTTGCGATATATTCGTAAATGACAATGTGAAATGCCTTGACAATAACGAGGTGTTGTATTTGTAATTTTAATATACGATGAAAATCCAATGCGCTTCTGACCTCCATTTGGAGATGTCAGCCAACAGACGATATATGCAAAATGTCCCATTTGATGTTGAGGGCGATGTACTTGTGCTTGCGGGAGATATTGGCTACTTGTGCGACAGAACACCTCCTTGTCCCAAGTTCTGGGAGTGGGCATCGGCAAATTATCGAGAGGTGCTAATTGTGCCTGGCAACCACGAATACTACCAAAACTATGATGTCTTGGCAGATGGTAACAGCTGGAGTCGTGAGATATTGCCAAATGTGCATTACCTCCAGAACAAGGTTGTGAGAATTGATAATGTCGATTTCATCCTCTCAACCCTTTGGTCGCATATTCGCCCCGAGGATGAGTATTTTGTGCATCGAGGAATGAACGATTTTCGCCAGATTCTGTACAATGGTCGGCGCTTTACTCCTGCTGACTTTAATGCCGAGCACGAGAAATGTCTGGACTTTATCAAGCGGAGTGTTGCGGAGAGCACCGCCGAGCATATCGTGGTTGTAACACACCATCTGCCCACAATGGCCGTCGTGGCACCAGAGCATAAAAGCAGCCTACTGAATAGCGCCTTCGCAACGGAGTTAGGCGACTTTATTGGTAATAGCCGTATCGATGCGTGGATATTTGGACACTCACACGCCAACGAGGAGGCCATCATAGGCAACACACGCCTTATATGCAATCAGCTTGGCTATGTCTACTACCATGAGCACCTCAAAGGATTCGATGGTAGAAGGTATATCGAGTTGTGATATACGAAACAGACTTCCAC
Source organism: Alistipes sp. (assembly GCA_045645705.1). GTDB lineage: Bacteria > Bacteroidota > Bacteroidia > Bacteroidales > Rikenellaceae > Alistipes. Next base: position 20,456 of record JAZRJJ010000060.1, read on the forward strand.
AAACAATAAGAGACTACCATGGGCGAACCGTGGTAGTCTCTTGTTTTGGGGTTAGGTATGGCACTACACGCCATCAATCTGTATGCACTCGATGCCTACGCGCTCGAGGAGCTTGATGCCGTCGTCGTTGCGATATGGGTCGGCATAGACAACGCGCTTGATGCCCGCCTGGATGATGAGCTTCGCACACTCTATGCAGGGCGATGCCGTAACATATAGCGTTGAGCCATCGCAGTTGTTGGCGCTCTTTGCCACCTTCGTAATGGCATTGGCCTCGGCATGGAGGACATAGGGCTTTGTTGTACCCATGTCATCCTCGCAGATGTTCTCGAAGCCTGCTGGTGTACCGTTGTAGCCATCCGAGATAATCATCTTATCCTTGACGAGCAATGCTCCCACCTTACGACGCACGCAGTATGAGTTCTCGGCCCACACGCGCGCCATCTGCAAGTAGCGCTTATCGAACTCGCGCTGTTTCTGCTCCTTATATCCCATAGTTATAGACTATTGCAATTTACCATGACACTGCTTGTACTTCTTACCCGAGCCACAAGGACATGGGTCATTGCGACCTACACTCTTATCGACCTTAATAGGTGCAGTAGTAGATTTCTCACCCTGACCAGCTGCGGCTGCGGCTGCCATGCGTGATGCCTGAAGCTTGTTGACATCAATCTTCGCCTTCTGCTCGCGTGCCTCCTGCATGTTGTCGGAGTTAGCCTCACGCACAGCGATGCCACTCTTGTTTATGAGTGCCAACACATCGCGGTTGATGTTCTCCAACATCTTAGAGAAGAGTTCGAAAGACTCAAGCTTGTAGATGAGCAATGGATCCTTCTGCTCGTATGTAGCATTCTGCACGCTCTGGCGCAAGTCATCCATCTCGCGCAAGTGCTCACGCCATGCGTCGTCGATAGTTGTAAAGAGCGCCACCTTTGCGAATACGCGGTAGATCTCCATGCCATCAGTATCCTTGCACTTCTGCAACTCTACGGGCACGGTGAAACGCAAGCGACCATCGGTGATGGGGAATGCGATGCGCATATCCATGTGGTCCTCACGCTCCTTGTAAATCTTCTCCATTGTGGGGCGCACGGTGTCGGCAACCATCTTAGACTTACGCTCGTAGTATGCTGTGAGGTCGTTAACGATAGCCTCGACGAGCTGCTTGGGCTTCATAGAGTTGTACTCCGCCTCCGACACTGTGAAGTTAAGCGCCACCTCGCGCATAAGCTCAAACTTGAAGTCCTCATAGTTGCTACCCTCATTCTGCTCAACGAACTTCTCGGCATAGTCGTAGCGCAAGTTGTTCATGTCAATATCGAGGCTCTCGCCATAGAGGGCATGACGACGACGCGTGTAGATAACCTCACGCTGTGAGTTCATAACATCGTCATACTCCAACAAGCGCTTACGCACACCAAAGTGGTTCTCCTCGACCTTCTTCTGTGCACGCTCGATAGCCTTCGACATCATACCTGCCTGGATAACCTCGCCCTCTTTAAGACCCATCTTGTCCATCATAGAGGCGATACGCTCCGAGCCGAAGAGGCGCATGAGCTTATCCTCGAGCGACACGAAGAACTGTGATGAACCGGGGTCACCCTGACGTCCTGCACGACCACGCAACTGACGGTCTACACGACGGCTCTCATGACGCTCTGTACCGATGATAGCCAAACCGCCACGCTCCTTAACCTCTGCAGAGAGCTTGATATCGGTACCACGACCCGCCATGTTTGTAGCGATGGTAACCTGACCGCTATGACCTGCCTCAGCAACAATCTGTGCCTCGAGGGCGTGCTGCTTGGCGTTCAACACATTATGCTTGATGCCGCGCAACTTTAGCATACGGCTCAACAACTCCGAAATCTCGACAGATGTAGTACCCACCAATACGGGGCGGCCCTCCGATACGAGGCGCTCAATCTCTGCAATTACAGCGTTGTACTTCTCGCGCTCGGTCTTATAAACGAGGTCGTCGCGGTCATCGCGAATAACGGTCTTATTTGTTGGGATAACCACAACATCGAGTTTGTAGATGCTCCAGAACTCCGATGCCTCGGTCTCTGCAGTACCTGTCATACCCGCGAGCTTGTGGTACATACGGAAGTAGTTCTGCAAGGTGATGGTAGCGAAGGTCTGTGTTGCATCCTCCACCTTAACATTCTCCTTTGCCTCGATTGCCTGGTGTAAGCCATCCGAGTAGCGACGGCCCTCCATGATACGACCTGTCTGCTCGTCGACAATCTTAACCTTGTTATCAATAAGCACATACTCCACCTCCTTCTCGAACATAAAGTATGCCTTGAGCAACTGGTTCATAGTGTGCACGCGCTCGGCCTTAACTGCGTAGTCCGAGATGAGTGCATCCTTCTCCTTTGCACGCTCCTCGGCCGAGAGCTGTGAGTGGTCAATCTCCGCAACACGAGCACCGATGTCGGGCAATACGAAGAAGCCCTCCTCGTTGAAGCGCTTTGAGGCAAACTCATGACCCTTATCGGTAAGGATAAGCGAGTTCATCTTCTCGTCGTGTACTACGAAGTTGTCGTCCGTAATCTCGTGCATGCGCTTCTCGTTGTCCTGCATGTAGAAGTTCTCGGTCTTCTGCAACAACACCTTCACACCAGGCTCCGAGAGGAACTTGATGAGGGCCTTATACTTTGGCATCGCCTTGTAGGCACGCAACAAGAGCTTACCCGCCTCGTCGTTGTTACCCTCATTGTAGAGGCGCTTCGCCTCGGCAACATCTGCCGACGACATCTTGCTCTGAAGGTCATAGATATACTTTGCCGCGGGCTGATACTCGGCAAAAAGCTGATCGCTACCCTTGGGCACAGGACCAGAGATAATAAGAGGAGTACGCGCATCATCGATAAGCACAGAGTCGACCTCATCGACAATTGCGAAGTGGTGCTTGCGCTGTACGAGGTCCTTGGGTGCATTGGCCATGTTATCACGCAAGTAGTCGAAGCCGAACTCGTTGTTAGTACCGAAGGTGATATCTGCCATATATGCCTTGCGACGCTCCGCAGAGTTGGGGCGTGTGTTGTCGATGCAAGCCACCGAGAGACCGTGGAACTGATACATGGGACCCATCCACTCGGCATCACGACGTGCGAGGTAGTCGTTCACAGTAACCACATGCACACCCTTATGTGCCAAGGCGTTGAGGAACACGGGGAGTGTTGCCACGAGGGTCTTACCCTCACCCGTTGCCATCTCGGCGATGCGACCCTTGTGCAATACTACACCACCAAAGAGCTGCACATCGTAGTGAACCATATCCCACTTGATGACATTACCACCCGCAGTCCACTGGCTGCTGTAGATAGCCTTGTCACCCTCGATGCGCACCAAGTCCTGACGCTCGGCAGCGAGGTTACGGTCGAAGTCGTTGGCAGTCACCACCACCTCGTCGTTCTCGGCGAAGCGGCGTGCTGTGTCCTTCATGATTGCAAATGCCTCGGGAAGAATCTCCTCAAGACGCTTCTCGATATTCTCATCGATGCGCTTTGTGAGCATCTCAATCTCACTTGAGAGGCGCTCCTTCTCCTTGAGCGTTGTTGTGGGGCTCTCGAGGAGCTCCTTGTTCTTGGCGATTGTAGCCTCGTCCTCGGCGATGAAGTCTGTGATAGACTTGCTCAACGCCTGTGAGCGAGCACGCAACTCGTCGTTTGAGAGTTTCTCGATAGTGGGATAGACAGCCTTGATCTTCTCCACGTAGGGAATAATCTCCTTGCGGTCCTTATCGGCCTTTGAGCCGAAGAACATCTTAATTACTTTTGATAAAATATCCATATCTTACTGTTTGTTATTAGCACTGTTAGCCATGCCAGAGGCATAGTCTTAAATGTATTGCGCCCGCACGCAACGCGCGCACTCACACATATAACGCACAAAGATATAAAAAAATATTCAAACCACAAAGAGTAAAAGCTGCGTTTTAACCATTCACTACATATTTATAGTCTATTTGCATGTAACATAGTCGTACGCCGAGACCGCAACAGCATAGTCATACTGCGCCGAGATAACATTCGTGTATATCTGCAACCAGCTCAACTGCGCCTGCAAGACATCCAAAATCGTGGCGAGGCCCTCACGATAGGAGTAAGTGCTTATGGCGAGGTTCTCCTCGGCTATCGAGAGGTTACGCTGCGCGGTTGCCGCCCTCTGATTTGTCGAGCAGAGATTCGTCCATGTATCGCTCTCATCGAGAGTTATCTGATCCACCGTTGCCGACACGGAATTCACCTCACGCAGATAGTCGCTACGCGCCGCAGACACCGCATGCTTTCGCTCACCGAAGTGATATATTGGCGTAGTAAACGATAGCATCACCCCGCCGTCGAGGCGCGTGCCACCACCCTTAACATGTGGCATATTGGGTTGCCACAAAGCGTATGCGCCCACCTCAATTTGTGGCAGATACTTTGCCCGCGCAGCACGAATACCCCAAAAGGCGCGCGTTGCCTCCAACCCCGAGGCGTTATAATCGGGATGTCGCAAAATAATGCTCTCGACACTCTCTCGCTCGGGCATCTGTAGGATATCGAATATCGACTCCGAGAGCACCGCCTCAATATCAGCATCGAAACCTCTCAATATATTAAAGTTATGCAGAGCTATATCACGTTTTTGTTTAGCATCCGAGAGCTGATACTCCGCATCACTCAAGCGGGACTCCACCTGCAATAGATCACTCTTGGAGATATACCCCTCTGCATAGCGCTCGGCAACTACATCGCGCAACGACTGCACGATGGCGACATACTCCACCAACGCCTCGTAGTAGCTATCAGCACGCGATAGCGACCAGTATGCCACCTCGGCACCATAACGCACAAAGAGTCGTGTCGCCTCCTCGTTAAGTTCCGAGATATTCGTTGCCAACTCCGCACGCTTGGCCGCAGCACGCACCTCGCCACCACGAAATATGGGTTGCGAAACATCCAACTGCGTAAGCCAGTTCCACCTGCGTCCAACAGCGGGATTACGCACATCAATATTGAGTTCGCGAGCGAGACTGAAAAACGGAAGATAGCCCTTATGTGCGACAATCTCACGCTCACGAGCACCCTGCGTAGCGAGTTCAGCATCTTGCACTTCGTAGCTATATGCGAGTACGCTCGCGCCATATTGCTCCAGCGATATTTGAGCGCACAATATACATGGAGTGATAGTTAATATAACCAATATCAATAATCTGCGTATCATTGTTTTATGCGATAGAATATAGAATAGACAACTGGCAATACCACCAATACCATAAGTGTAGCAACAAGAAGGCCTCCCATTATGGTTGCAGCCATGCTTCCGAACATAGAATCGGCGAGCAGAGGTATCATACCGAGTATCGTGGTGAGTGAGGCTGCAACGACTGGAATAAAGCGGTCGGAGGTGGCCTCGACAACGGCATTGAATGGCTCGTAATCATCGGCGCGCAACTCCCTGATGCGAGCAATTAGAATCACTGCATTCTTGATATTCATGCCCACAAGGCCAAGAAGACCGAGTAACGAGAAGAAGTCAAACATCTTGCCCGTAACACTCAATCCGAGCACCACGCCCACGAAGATAAGCGGCACGGTAACAAGCACCACAATGGGGTCGCGTAGGTTGCCAAAGAGTAGTAGCAACACCATAAAGATAAGAATCAAGGCTGTTGGCAGTTGTCCCACAAGCGCGGCATTGGACTCCTCTCTGCTCTCCTCCTCACCAAACAGTTCCATGCGGTAGCCCTCGGGAAGGGAGATATTTGTCTCCACCTCACGCTTAAGTTCCTTGAGCAGGGCTATGGCATTGACGCCACGCATAGGGTCACACTGCGCCTTCATAACGCGCTCGGCATCCACACGCTTAATAACCGAGGGCACGAAGCCAAAATCGAAGCCCGCCGAGGCCTGCTCCAAGGAGTAACTACGCCCCGAGCGCGAGAATACGGGCATGGTCTCGAGTGCCGCGAGGGCGTTATCTGCAACAGGCTCGGAACGCAACAAAATCGGCATCGACACATCCGCCTCACGATAGGTAGCGATGGGTAGTCCCGAGGTAGATATTTCGAGCGAGGAGACCATAGCACTACGCTCCACACCGAGACGCTGCGCCTTAATCTGCGAGTAGCGCGGTTGCCACTCTGCCACCCTATTACCCCAACTATTACGCACATTCTGCGTCTTGGAATTCGCGTCAAATATAGCCATAGCATCGCGCGTTAAGCGACTCAACGTATCGATGTTCTCACCCACAAAGCCAAACTCTATGGTAGCATCGGGGACGGGCGAGAGTCTAAATAGCGAGGAGCGCAGCCACACATCCGAAAGGTTAGCCACAACCCACTCGTCGAAGCGCTCCTCGACCTCAGCCGTAGCATCCGCATCGTGCAGTTCAACGAGCAAGTTACCATAGTTCGCACGCCCAGCATAACTGCTACTTGCGAGGTAGTAGCGCGGTGGTGTACCTCCTGCCGTAGCTGATACTCGCTTCACTTCGGGTTGCTTCAAAAGCCACTCTGTCATTGTATCGAGACGAGAGGTCGTGGCATCAATATCGTAGCCATCAGGAAGGATGACATCCGCCCTAAAGTATGGTTTTGAGAGTTGCGGAAAGAAGTTTTGCGGCATGCGACCCATCGCCCATAGCGACAATCCAAACATCACTATCACAATGCATATCGCAGCCCATCTAAAGCGTAGCGTGAGCTCCAGGCAATGACGAAACCACCCCAGGTGCCTCTTAACATTCGAATCACGCACACCACGCAAGAGGTTAACGCTCATAACAGGCACTTGAGTAAGCGCCAAGAGCCAGCTCGCAAGTAGCGAGAGGGCTATGACCACGAACAAGGGGCGTATAATCTCGGCAACAGATGAGGGCGATAGTTGCAGCGGAAGGAAGGAGAATATTGCAATAAGCGTAGCGCCCAAGAGACCCCAAGCGGGGCGTGAAGCACCCACCAGCGCTGCATTATATAGCGGGACACCATGCGATGAGAGGTAGCGTGTGTTGTCCACCACCACAATGGCATTATCCACCAGCATACCCATAGCGATGATGAAGCCAGCAAGCGAGGTACGATTGATGCCTTCACCGATAAAGAGCATGGCAAGGAGCGTAGCACAGATGGCAAAGAGTAGCGAAGAGCCAACGATAACACCCGAGCGCCAACCCATAATGAGCATAACAAGCAGGATAACGATAGCAACCGACTCGGCGAGGTTGACCAAGAAGTCGTAGTTCGCCTTGCGCGCAATCTCATTTTCGGGGTATAGCGTCACAAGTTCAAGCCCCGCAGGTAGTTCGCTGCGTACATTTTGCAGCACCCTGTCTACCCTATCACCTACGGCCACAATATCAAGATTTGGATTCGTAGCCACAGCAATAGCCACGGCCTCCATGCCGTCGACCTTGACGATATACGACGAGGGCTCGCGATAGCTACGCCTAACCTCAGCTATATCACCCAAGCGATATTGCTTGCCCGAGGCGGCGTAGAGAAGTTGGTTCTCGATATCGGCAATCGAGGAGTATGTCGTACCCTCCGAGAGCTCCACAACAACCTCTCCTGCGCGACGCTCACCGAGGCCTACAACAGCATTCTGCCCCGACACCGCACGAGCAATATCCTCGGGCACAAGGTCGAATGCCGATAGCGTAGCGGGACTTATAACTATCTCTATATCAACGGGCTGTTCACCTGCAATTAGCACCTTACTTACACCATCCACCGTGTATAGCTGACGCTCTATGTTGCGGGCATAGTCGCGCATCTCCTCCATCGTAAAACCGCCCTCCGATTTAAGGGCATAGTACAAGCCATAGACATCACCGAAGTCATCGGCCACATCTATAGCAGTCACACCCTCGGGTAGTTGCGAGCGAACATCATCGACCTTACGCCGCAGCTCATCCCACAGTTGCGGTATGACAGCGGGCTTGGTGTCAGGTTGCAACTCCACGACTATGCGGGCATAGCCAAAGTGCGCCTCCGCAGTTATCTTATGCACCGAGGTAAGTGTGCGAAACTCGCGCTCCATGGGGACGACCACCAACTGCTCCACCTCCTCGGGTGTTGCGCCAGGGTATTGGCATGTTACAACGGCGCTCTTGATTTTGAATGTCGAGTCCTCACGCTTTCCGAGGTGGATAAAGGCATAGATACCGCCAAGCAAAGCGACTGCAAGAAAGAAACCAACAACGGAGCTATTGCGCAGCGACAACTTAATTATATTCCAAGACATAAGCGCGCTATTTACTGATTTCCACAACCTTAACTCGTTCGCCCTCCGAGAGTTTATATACTCCCGCAGAGACTACCCTTTCACCCGCAGCAACACCATCCACCACCACATCACTGCTACCCGTGAGCCCGCCAAGCGTCACTCTACGGCGGTGCACACAATCCTCGGCATCCACCACCCAGACGCTATCGTAGTCGCCAACGGGGGCGTATATCGCAGTAAGTGGAAGCGACACAGCATGGTCATCCTCCTCCTGAACCGAGACCATGGCGATGCAAGTCATGCCTGGGGATATGGTATATTGTGTGCGGTCAACATTGGTTAGGCGCAGCGAGACGGGGAAACCCAGAGCATCACTCGAGGTGCGGGCAAAGCTCTTAATCGCGGCATCGAAATAGACATTGGGATAGGCGTCGAACAATACGCGATATTGCGTGGTTGGAAGCGAGAGCGAGGCAATAAGACTCTCGGGAGCTGTGAATCCCACGGTGTTACTCTCGGGCTTCACAAGGCGTAGAATGGTCTCACCCGAGGCTACACGCTGATAGGTGTCGACCGCAACATACTCCACAACACCACTAAAGGGCGCTGTGATACGCGTCTCACCAAGCGTCTGTTCTGCATTATCGTAGGAAGTCTTCGCCTGTGCCACAGCATTTTGCAGAGCTTCTACCTCCTGCTCCGAGATAGCATCGTGCGAGAGCAACCTTTCGGCACGCTTCAGGCGCGAGAGTGCCTCGTCGTATGCAGCCTTTGCAGCAGAGAGTTGTAACTCCACATCGCGTGAGTCGAGGCGAGCAAGGAGCTCTTCCTCCTTGACACTCATACCCTTGGCTACGGGAACATCGACGACGCGCCCCGATAGTTTAAATGCAAGATTCACAGCATCGTCAGCTGTGGATAGTGCTGCAAAGTCACGAGTGACCGAGTGCAGAGGCTTGGCAACCACGCACTTGACGGGTTGCACAGCACTATTAGGTTGCACACCGCCACCGCGGCACGCAACAAGGAGTAAGACTAAAAATGTTAGGATAGTATATCGCATAGCAACATAGGTTTATGGCTATGCGAGGCAATTACCTTGCCATATATTAGATGTCGCGGATGTCGGCCTTGAACTCTACGACACCATCTTTAATGATGACAACGCCCACATCTGCACGCATAACAGAGCGCAGGGTCATAGCATCCATAGTGTAGACATCGCTCTTCAGGAGCTTCGACACATAGGCAGTATTCGATGTAGTGACAGCGACAACCGCCTGCGGAGGATAGGCTTCGAGAAGGCGCTCGGCATACATCAGGCGCAAGCCCGTCAAGGCATTAGTATCGTTGACACAGAGCCATGCCACACGGCCAGGCTTGTTAAGCATGTCGAGCGTAACATCCTCACCATCACGATTATGCAGATGAAAATCAGAGAATTCGCCCGCCATAACAGATATGCTCTCGGTGCGTGCATCGACATACTCCAAGTTCGCATCCTCCCAGCACGAGGTATCCTCTGCGGGGAACTCTACAACCTCACCAGTAGCGGTATTTTCAAAGATAAGAATGCTGCGCACACTCTCATTCTCACGCTCCTTCTGCACCTCATGGCGCAGGTCAACTCCAAGTTTGTAGGGCATGAAATCAACCAACGGGAGGTAGCGCAACGAGTAGAGGTTAATAGCCAGTGGTAGCGCCACAACCACCATCATAACGATGGCCACGCGATGCCACTTGGGCTGCTCCGCCTCGCTATTTCGCCATAAGAATATAGCCATAGGAAGGAGCACTAAGTTTTTAAGGAATGTCTGCCATGGGGTGAGCTTCACAGCATCGCCAAAGCATCCGCAGTCGCCAATGGGTAGCACCGTGGCGCTAAGCAGAGTAATAATCGTAAAGAGTAATAGAAAGAAAGATGCAACGAGCGAAACTTGTTTGCGTAAAACTTCTATAATAAGCAATATGCCAAGCGCCATCTCCACCACTGCAAGAGCTATTGCAATACCAAGAGAGAGGGGTAACAACGCCTCCAATGAGTATGTCGCGAGGTACTTATCGACAAAGACCGAAGTACCCACGGGGTCGACACACTTAACGAGGCCAGAGAAAACGAATACTCCTCCGAGCAACCATCGCAGGGCAATCAATGCTATATTTTTCACTTGAGAATTCACGCCTATTACTTCGAGATAAGTGGTGCAACGTGATGCATGATGCGCTCGTATATAGCGTCGGGCGAGGCCATAGTACCCTCCTCTGTTGAGCAATCTACGACCTTGATGTCGTCGGAGCAAGCGGCAGCCTCCAGGTAGACCTCACGCACACGGCGCTGCAAGTCGAGCGATGACTCGTGGATATCCTTGCCACCCTGCAAGTATGAGCGGTCGTCACCCTCGCGCACCTCCGTAAGCTTACGCTCGGTGAACGAGAAGGGGACATCGAGGAACAACGACACATCGGGACGAGGTATGGCAAACTCCTCGAACTCGGTGCGGAGAATCCACTCACGAAGAGTGTCGCGCTCCTTTCCCGCAGGAAGTTTAGCGCACTGATAGCCGATGTTGGAGTAGACATATCGGTCGACAATAACAACCTTGCCCTCTGCCAACCAACCGTTGATGGTCTTGGCAGCCTCGGCTCTGTCACCAGCATACAACAATGCCACGAGGTAGGGATTTACGCCCTCGACAGTACCCAAGTCACCACGCAGGAAACGCGCGATGAGGTCACCATATACGGGAGCATCGAAGCGTGGAAAATGCAGATACTCAGTAGCTACACCACGCTGGTTAAACATCTCCTTGAGCTTGGTTATCTGTGTCGACTTGCCCGCTCCGTCAAGTCCCTCCAAAACGATAAACATCGTATCTTTGTGTTTAGTAGTTAGTATTAGCGAAGCATCATAACGGCGCGCTCAATGCCTTTAGCAAGGACATCCACCTCCTCCAAAGTGTTGTACATGCCGATTGATGCGCGACACATACCCGTAACACCGAAGTGCGTCATAACGGGCTCGGCGCAGTGGTGACCTGTGCGGATAGCGATGCCGAGTTTGTCGAGAATCATACCCACATCGTAGGGGTGTGTGCCCTCCACCGTGAACGACACCAAGGGACACTTACGCTCCGCCTTGCCGTAGATGCGCAAGCCCTCAATCTGCTCCAAGCGCTCCGTAGCAGCACGCAGAAGCATCTGCTCGTGCTCCTCGATGGCTGCCATACCGATGCTGTCAACATAGTCGATAGCCGTGCCGAGAGCAACTGCACCGATAAAGTTTGAAGTGCCCGCCTCGTACTTTAGCGGCAGGGGCGCGTATGTTGTCTTTGCGAAGGTCACCTTGTCGACCATATCGCCGCCACCCATAAACGGTGGCATAGCCTCCAACAACTCCTTGCGGCCATACAAAACACCAATACCCGTGGGTGCATAGAGCTTATGTCCCGAGAGGGCGTAGAAGTCGTAGCCACGCTCTGCTACCCTGCCGCCACCATGCACAATGCCCTGACAACCATCTACCATAACAACAGCACCTACGCTGTGAGCCTTAGCGATGATAGGCTCAAGGTCGGGGCATGTACCAAGTGTGTTAGAGGCCTCAGTTACAGCAACAAGGCGTGTGCGCTCATCGATGAGGCTATCCAACTGCTCCATGCAGAGTTCGCCCCTCTCGTCAAATGGCAAGACACGCAACTCGGCACCGTGGCGCATAGCGGTCAACTGCCAAGGCACGATGTTGGAGTGGTGCTCCATCTCGCTTACGACGATGTTGTCACCCGCCTTGAGGAAGCGCTCGCTCCAGGCATAGGCAACGAGGTTGATGCTCGCCGTAGCACCCGACGTAAATACCACCTCCTCGCGGTGCTCTGCACCAATAAACCTGCGAACACGCTCGCGTGCCTCCTCATACATATCGGTCATACGACCCGAGAGGTGGTGCACACCGCGGTGGATATTGGCGTTGTAGTGGCGCATAAGCTCATCCACCTTCTCGATTACCGCCGTGGGCTTCTGTGCCGTAGCTCCCGAGTCGAAGTAGACCAAGGGGCGGTTGTTAACAGTGCGCGAGAGGATGGGGAAGTCTGCGCGTATCTTCTTGATGTCGAATGACATATTATAGGCTATTGAGTTTTGTATTGATAAGCTCCATAAGCTCCTCGGCAAGGCTCTCTATAGCAGAGTGCATAGCTACATCCTGCACGAAGCCCTCAATCTGGAGGCGCTTTGCCTGCGCGGTGCTCAAGCCTCGCTGACGCATGTACAAGATAGCATCGCTATCCATCTGACCTACCGTTGCGCCATGGCTACACTTAACATCGTCGGCATAAATCTCGAGCTGGGGAAGTGTCGCGATGCGTGCCTCGCCAATGGTAACATTGCGGCTCGACTGCACAGAATCGGTATGCTGCGCTCCAGGGGCCACATAGACAAGACCCGAGAAGCTGCCGTGCGCCTTATCTGCCGCCACACCCTTAACCGATGTGTGCGATGTACACTCCGCAGCCATGTGGTTCACATCCACCGTAACGCTACCCTGCTCCTCGCCAACGAGGATGAAGCAGCCGTTGTGCTTGAACGATGCACCCTCCTCCACAAGGCTTGCAGCGATGCGCACATCCGAAGGCGATGTAACAATCTGTGTGATAGCGCACTCACCACGCTCAGCTACAGCAATGCTTAACTGCGTAGCGCTATGCTGGGCTACAACCTCGACAATGCGTAATACGCCACCTCGGCGCACATCGATGTCGATGTTCACCGCCTTGGCACCGTCCACGATGAGCAACTCCACCGTAGCGCCCTCGGCGATGGTTATATCCGTGTCAGCCTCGGCACGCAACACCCAGCGACCCGACTCGGTGCAACACCCTGCAGGAATGGGACTTGCGGCAAAGGCCTCTATAATACGCTCGGTCATGGCTACTCCTCCTTATAGTCGTTAATAAGCCAGTCGTAACCCTCCTTCTCCAACTTAAGAGCAAGAGTCTTGTCGCCAGTGTAGATGATGCGACCCTTGTAGAGAACGTGAACGTAATCGGGCACGATGTAGTCCAAAAGGCGCTGGTAGTGTGTGATGACAACCGTAGCGTTATCCTCGCGCTTGAGGCGTGTCACACCCGTAGCCACGATGCGCAATGCGTCGATATCGAGGCCCGAATCTGTCTCGTCGAGGATTGCGAGCTTGGGGTCAAGCATAGCCATCTGGAAGATTTCATTCTTCTTCTTCTCGCCACCCGAGAAGCCCTCGTTCACAGCACGCGATGTGAGTTTAGAGTCGAGCTCCACGATAGCGCTCTTCTCCTTCATCATCTTGAGGTACTCGGCAGCCGTAAGAGGCTCGAGACCACGATACTTGCGCTGCTCGTTTACAGCAATCTTCATGAAGTTTGCCATCGAAACACCAGGTATCTCCACGGGGTACTGGAAGCCCAAGAAGAGGCCCTTGCGTGAGCGCTCCTCGATGGGGAGGTCGAGAAGGTTCTCGCCCTCAAACTCCACCTTACCCTCTGTTACGGTAAACTTCTCGTTGCCCGCCAACACCGAGGCAAGCGTAGACTTACCCGAGCCGTTGGGGCCCATGATAGCGTGCACCTCGCCAGCCTTAACCTCGAGGTTTATACCCTTCAAAATCTCCTTATCGCCAACCTTGGCGTGTAGATTTTCAACCTTTAACATATATGTAGTTCTTTATTTTATTACTTAATCATTAACTATTAACCCACGCTGCCCTCAAGGCTAATTGCAAGAAGCTTCTGCGCCTCCACTGCAAACTCCATGGGCAACTTTGCCAACACCTCACGGGCGTAGCCATTCACAATAAGACCCACAGCATCCTCGGTAGACAAGCCGCGCTGGTTGCAGTAGAAGAGCTGCTCCTCCGAAATCTTCGATGTCGTAGCCTCGTGCTCCAACACCGCAGAGGGGTTGTGCGAGTCGATGACGGGGAAGGTGTGTGCGCCACACTTGTCGCCAATGAGCAACGAGTCACACTGCGAATAGTTGCGGGCATTATCCGCACCCTTCGCCACACGCACAAGACCGCGATAAGCATTCTGCGACTTACCCGCCGAGATACCCTTCGACACGATGCGCGAGCGGGTGTTCTTACCGATGTGAATCATCTTCGTACCAGTATCTGCCTGCTGATAGTTGTTTGTCATGGCCACAGAGTAGAACTCGCCCGATGAGTTATCACCGAGCAGCACGCAGCTGGGGTACTTCCATGTAATAGCCGAGCCAGTCTCAACCTGTGTCCACGAAAGGTGTGCACCTTCGCGACAAAGGCCTCGCTTGGTAACGAAGTTGTAGATACCGCCCTTACCATCCTTATCGCCTGGGTACCAGTTCTGCACGGTAGAGTATTTAACATCGGCATCCTTCTCCACGACAATCTCCACGACGGCAGCGTGCAACTGGTTCTCGTCACGGCGGGGTGCAGTACAACCCTCCAGGTAGCTCACATACGAGCCCTCGTCAGCCACGATAAGCGTGCGCTCAAACTGACCCGTGCCCTCGGCATTGATGCGGAAGTAGGTCGAAAGCTCCATGGGGCAGCGCACACCCTTGGGTATGTAGCAGAACGAGCCGTCAGAGAAGACTGCAGCGTTGAGTGCCGCATAGAAGTTATCGGTATATGGAACTACCGAGCCGAGATACTTCTTAATAAGTTCGGGATGTTCCTTTATCGCCTCCGAGATTGAGCAGAAGATGATGCCCTTCTCGGCCAATGTATCACGGAAGGTTGTCTTGACAGACACCGAGTCCATAACCGCATCTACCGCAACACCCGCCAAAGCCATCTGCTCCTCGAGAGGAATACCGAGCTTGTCGAATGTACGCTTTAGCTCGGGGTCTACCTCATCCATAGAGTTGAGCTGCTTTTTCTGCTTGGGTGCAGCATAGTAGATGACATCCTGGAAGTCTATCTCTGGGATGTCGAGGTGCGCCCACGTGGGGTGCTCAAGTGTGAGCCAATGGCGGTAAGCCTTGAGTCGGCTCTCCAACATCCACTCGGGCTCGCCCTTCTTCTCCGAAATAAGGCGAATGACATCCTCATTAAGACCACGACCAATGGTCTCGGTCTCGATGTCCGTCACGAAGCCATATTTATAATCACTGGCCTCGAGTTCTTGAATTATATTTTGTGTATCTTTTTCCATCTCTTAATGTTTAGCTTGCAAAAGTAACAAAAACTATTCACAAAGACAAAATATTAGTCATCTTTATTTTTTATATAGGTATAAATAGTGGTTATACAAACTGCGCGAGAAGAGACAACGCAGTGGAGATATGGAACAAAAACTATAACTAGAACTCCACACAAAGACACAAAAAAAACCACCAATTGCTTGGTGGTTTTAATCACTATATTGCCTTGATGCTACTTGAAGCTAACAAGCGACTCACCCGTCATCTCCGCAGGCTTTGGCAAACCCATAAGGTCAAGGACTGTAGGAGCAACATCTGCAAGGACACCATCCTTAACACTCGCTACGCGATCCGATACCACAACGATGGGCACGGGGTTGAGTGAGTGAGCAGGGTTGGGTGTGCCGTCAGCGTTTATAGCGTTATCAGCATTACCGTGGTCAGCAATCTGAACGACCTCATAGCCATTAGCCTTTGCCGCCTCCACAACATCCTTAACACACTCATCCACAGCCTTAACAGCCTTCTCAATAGCCTCGTATACACCTGTGTGACCTACCATATCGCCATTAGCAAAGTTGAGGCAGATGAAGTCATACTTCTGCTCACCGAGTGCTGCAACGAGCTTATCCTTAACCTCGTATGCCGACATCTCGGGCTGAAGGTCGTAGGTAGCAACCTTGGGCGATGCAACAAGGATACGCTCCTCGTTTGCAAACTCCTCCTCGCGGCCACCGTTAAGGAAGAATGTAACGTGTGCATACTTCTCGGTCTCGGCAATGCGCAACTGCTTCAAACCCTGTGCTGCAACATACTCTCCAATGGTATTTGCAACATTCTCCTTATCGAAGAGGATGTGCAAGCCCTGGAACTTCGCATCATAGGGAGTCATACAGCAGTAGTACAAAGGCATAGTGTGCATACCCTCCTCGGGCATATCCTGCTGTGTGAGCACGATGGTAAGCTCCTTGGCGCGGTCGTTACGGTAGTTGAAGAAGATAACAACATCGTTGGGCTTGATAGTACCAATTGCATTGCCCTCTGCATCGACATTCACGATAGGCAATACGAACTCATCCGTAACACCATTATCGTATGATGCCTGCATAGCCGCAACCATATCGGTTGATTTCTCGCCAACGCCATTTACAAGCTGGTCATAAGCCATCTTGACACGCTCCCAGCGCTTATCGCGGTCCATAGCGTAGTAGCGACCGATGATAGATGCAATCTTACCAGTCGACTGAGCCATGTGCTTCTCCAAAGCCTCGATAAAGCCCTTACCGCTGCGAGGGTCGGTATCACGACCATCCATGAAGCAGTGTACAAAGGTGTTGTCGATGCCGTAGTGCTTTGAGATATCGCAAAGCTTGAAGAGGTGGTCGAGTGATGAGTGAACACCACCATCCGATACCAAGCCCATGAAGTGAACATTCACACCATTAGCCTTGGCATACTCGAAGGCCTTTACAATCTCAGGGTTCTCGAGGATAGAGTTATCGCGGCAAGCACGGTTAATCTTCACCAAGTCCTGGTACACAACGCGACCAGCACCAATATTAAGGTGACCTACCTCCGAGTTACCCATCTGACCCTCGGGCAAACCTACATTCTCGCCATCGGTCTTAAGCTCCGCATGGGGATACTTCGCTGTCATCGCATTGATGTACTCGGGGTTGGTCGAGTAGATGACATCAGACTTTGTGTGGTCGCCATTTCCCCAACCATCCAAAATCATCAATAAAACCTTATTGCTCATAATATTACAAATTCTTACTTAATAAATTACTTTACCTTCTCCATAATCATCTCGACAGCCTTGTCTACTGCAGCCTGCAAGCCATCGGGATTCTTACCACCAGCTGTAGCGTAGTGCTTCTGACCACCACCACCACCGTTCATAAGCTTCGCAGCCTCGCGTACTGTAGCACCAGCATCAACGCCCATAGCAACCATGTCGTCAGAGAGCATGATGTTAAGCGTAGGCTTACCGTCGTTGAGGTTACCGATAACCATCACCAACTTCTCCGCTACGCGCTGACGCAAAGCGAATGCCAAGTCCTTCATAACCTCAGAGGTGTGCTTTGTCATAAGG
The DNA here is from genome assembly GCA_045645705.1 of Alistipes sp. Lineage (GTDB taxonomy): Bacteria > Bacteroidota > Bacteroidia > Bacteroidales > Rikenellaceae > Alistipes. The sequence goes on from JAZRJJ010000060.1 coordinate 37,928, forward strand.
GTAATGAGCTTAACGCCGTCACGCATAGGAGTGTTCTCAGCCAAACTGTCAGCCATAGATGCAACCTTCTCCTTACGCATCTCCTCAATCTCGCGAGTGAGTGCATCGTTAGACTCCATCATCTTCTCGATAGCCTGAACAACCTTGGGGTTGCGAACAAGCTGCTCGATAGATGAAATCATATCCTGTGCACCATAGATAAGGGCCTCTGCACCCTCGCCTGTAGTAGCCTCGATACGGCGCACACCAGCCGAGATAGCGCTCTCGCTTGTAATCTTGAAGAAACCGAGGTTACCAGTTGCTGAAGCGTGTGTACCACCACAAAGCTCAGTCGAAGGACCGAAGTTTACGATACGAACCTTATCACCATACTTCTCGCCGAAGAGCATGATAGCACCTGCAGCCTCTGCCTCTGCCATTGTAGCCTCACGGTTCTCAACCAATGGGTAGTTAGCACGGATGAGCTTGTTTACAAGGCGCTCAACCTCGCGCAACTCCTCTGCTGTGACCTTCTGGAAGTGTGAGAAGTCGAAGCGCAAGCCTGCAGGAGTTACCATTGAACCCTTCTGCTCAACATGTGAGCCGAGGACTGTGCGCAATGCGTAGTCAACAAGGTGGGTTGCAGTGTGGTTGTTAGCAGCCTTTGTGCGTGCCTCTGCATCTACAACAGCACGGAACGATGCCTCGGGATTATCGGGCAACTGCTTAGCGATGTGGATAATAAGACCATTCTCCTTCTCTGTTGCTACAATCTCAATCTTCTCGTTTGCGCTCTCGATATAACCGATGTCACCAATCTGACCACCAGAGTTACCATAGAAAGGCGTGTGGTCGAATACGAGCTGATATGTAGTAGCGTTCTTCGACTTTACACGGCGGTAGCGAGCGATGCGAATCTCTGACTCCAAAGTGTCATAACCCACGAATGTGCTCTCTGCGATAGGCATAATCTCCTGCCAGTCGTCGATATCCTGCTGTGCTGCGTTGCGTGAACGCTCCTTCTGCACCTGAAGCTCCTTCTCGAACTCCTCGATGTCTACCTCTACGCCCTGCTCCTTGGCAATAAGCTCTGTAAGGTCGATGGGGAAGCCGTAAGTATCGTACAATACGAAGGCATCCTTACCCGAAATCTTACCGCCCTTTGACTTCTTGATAACACCCTCCAAGAGGTTGATACCAGTAGCCAAGGTACGGAGGAATGATGCCTCCTCCTCCTCGATAACACGCTCGATGAGTGTCTGCTGTGCCACGAGCTCAGGGAACTGATGACCCATCTGCTCAACAAGACCCGCTACGAGCTTGCAGATAAATGGCTCGTTGAAGCCGAGGTATGTGTAACCATAGCGCACTGCACGACGCAAGATGCGGCGGATAACATAACCAGCCTTGGCATTTGCAGGAAGCTGACCATCAGCGATAGAGAACGAGATAGCGCGCAAGTGGTCTGCGATAACACGCATAGCAACATCACACTTCTCATCCTTGCCATACTCCTTACCCGAAAGCGCTGCAATGCGAGCGATTGTAGGCTGGAATACGTCAGTATCGTAGTTAGACTTCTTGCCCTGCAAAATCATACAGAGACGCTCGAAGCCCATACCTGTATCTACATTCTTTGCTGGAAGTGGCTCGAGTGAACCATTAGCCTTACGGTTAAACTGCATGAACACGAGGTTCCAGATCTCGATAACCTGGGGGTGGCTCATGTTTACCATCTCGCGACCAGGAATCTTTGCTACCTCCTCGTCGTCGCGCAAGTCGAAGTGAATCTCGCTACAAGGACCGCAAGGACCTGTCTCGCCCATCTCCCAGAAGTTATCCTTCTTATTGCCACGAATGATGTGGTCCTCGGGCAAGAACTGCTTCCAGTAGTCATAAGCCTCCTGATCGAAGGCTACACCATCCTCCTCGCTACCCTCAAACACGGTAGCATACATGCGGCTCTTATCCAACTTGTACACCTCGGTAAGCAACTCCCATGCCCACTCGATAGCCTCCTTCTTGAAGTAGTCGCCATATGACCAGTTACCGAGCATCTCGAACATTGTATGGTGGTAAGTATCGTGACCTACCTCCTCCAAGTCGTTGTGCTTACCCGATACGCGCAAACACTTCTGGGTGTCTGCCACGCGGGGGAATTTGCGGGGTGCGTTGCCAAGGAAGATATCCTTGAACTGGTTCATACCCGCATTAGTAAACATCAATGTAGGGTCGTTCTTTACGACCATGGGAGCAGAAGCTACAATCTCGTGCTCCTTTGTTCTGAAGAAATCCAGAAACGCCTGTCTTGCTTTATTAGAATCCATATATTTTGAAATTATTTTATACCTATTTTTATACGCGGTTGCAAAATTACACAATTTACTTTAATTTTGCATCGTTAAACGAGAGATTTTTTAATATTTTTTATTTTTACTCATGAGCATCAATCGACTCAACACATTTAGCAGTTCGATAAAGCGCTGGCCTCGTGGCTATCGCATGGCGTTGCGCATAGTCATAGCCCTCGTCATTGCTGCTGTGAGCAACCTCGTCATATCATCATATACCGACACTCCAAAGATGGCAAAGATACGAAGAGAGAACCATAGACTCGAGCGCGAATACGCCATCCTGCAGGAGAAAATTGCAGCGTCGGAACAGATTCTCGAAGACATCAAGCACCGCGACCACTATGTCTATAGACCGCTTCTTGGCGTCGATACAATAGGCGACCCCGACATTCTCCGCGTCTATTCAGAGTATAATGATGAAAAGTATGCCGAGTATCAGGGTAACGACTACAGCCTCCTTATCGAGGATAGCTGGCGCCGCCTTGACCACCTTACACGCTCCATATACTACGCCTCAATCTCTTTGGACGACACCCAGGAGATGGCAACGCACAAAGAGGAGTTCTCAACAGTCATCCCCGCCATCTGGCCTATCGACCGCACCAAGCTTCGCAGCGTGAGCAGCCTGTATGGCATGCGCAAGCACCCTCGCTATGGCACATGGCGCAAGCATGAGGGCGTAGACCTCGCAGCACCCAAGGGCACACCTATTTACGCTACAGGCAATGCAGTTGTCAGAGAGGCGCGCTGGAGAACGGGTTATGGCAACCTTGTGGAGCTCAACCATGGATTCGGCTACAAGACTCGCTATGGCCATCTCTCGAAGATGTATGTCAAGGAGGGTGATAGCGTGACACGCGGACAGGTTATTGGCGAGGTTGGCAATACGGGTGTATCCGAAGGTTCACACCTCCACTATGAGGTGCGCTTCCGCGACAACACCGTAAACCCCATTCACTACTTTAATAAGGACATGTCGCCCGAATCATATATCGAGCTGATGAAACAGATTGAGGAGTCAACCGCAAAGAACTGATACAATGAGAGATATAAAGAATATATTATTCAAATTATGGAGACAGAAGAGCCCTCTTCTGACCATCACTGTGCACACACTTCTGTGGCTTGGACTAATCTCCATATGCTACCTTATCGTATCGCTCGTTGTAGATATGCCCCGCGAGTATGACCTGCGCCACTCGACTGATGAATTGCGCAGCGAATATACCGAAATGACAGAGCGTTACGCCGAATTAACTAAAGTAATGGATAATGTCATCAAGCGTGACGAAAATGTCTTCCGCAAGCTGTTTGAGTCTAACCCATACGACCTCACGATTGATGATGATCAAGAGCGAATTGCTCTGCACGAAAGCCTCATGAACATGGACAACGATGAGCTATTAGCAGAGTTAGTTAACAAAACGCAAAGTGCTCAAAAAGAGAAGGATGCACTTACACGCTCATATGAAGATATGATGTACGCACACGAAACTACATCATTATCAGTTGATTGCATACCTGCAATTCAACCTGTCAACAATCGACAGTTAACACTTCTCGCAGCGGGTAAAAAGCCTCTAATTAACCCATTCCATCGTGCTATGCGTGAGCATCATGGCGTCGATTACCTCATACCCGAGGGAACACCCATTTTTGCCACTGCAGACGGTGTAGTGCAGTCACTATCCGAGAAGAATACCACACACGGCAAAGCCATAACCATAGACCATGGCAACGGCTACCAGACTTCCTATAGTCACCTCTTGGACATACGCGTAAAGAGAGGACAGAGGGTAAAGCGCGGTGACATTATCGCCATGTCGGGTAATAGTGGTCTCTCATTTGCACCCCATTTACACTATGAGGTCATCTTCAATGGCACGCGCGTAGACCCCGTACACTATTTCTTCCTTGAGCTAAATGCCGAGGAGTATCAACGTATAATCCGCATCGCTTTATCAAGCATGCAATCATTCGATTAAGATGTCTTACATAAAGTTAATTCTACTAGACTTCGACGGCACTCTTGCCGACACTCGCTTGGCAAATGGCATGGCATACATCCAGGCTCTTGGCGAGGTTGGCATCAATCTATCAATCGAGGAGTACACAGCCAAATACTTTGGCATGCGTTGCCGCGAGTTTCTGCGCGATGTGGGAATCGATAGTGACGATGACGCTCGCAAGTTACGCAGCCGCAAGGTCGAAATATACCCAAACTACTTCGATAGCGTGCGTCTCAACACCCCGCTCTGGGAGTGGTGCCAGATGATGCGAGCGACGGGGGTAAAAGTATGGATAGTATCTACAGGTCACATAGATAACATCACTAATGTAATGCATCACTTGAACATTATAGATGGTGTTGATGGCATCATATCAGGCGATGATGTGACACAAGCGAAACCCCACCCCGAGTGCTTTCTTCAGGCAATGAATAGGGTCGGCGTAACACCCCGCGAGACAATCATATTTGAGGACTCCTCAATGGGTCTGGAGGCTGCTAATCGCAGTGGCGCAGCCTATGTTAAAATATCGCTATAGAGATATCAGCGGTTATCCTTCGGATAAAATTATGGCAATTCCTTTGGTGGATTGCCATTTTTTGTTTAATTTAGCATTCGTAATTTCAAAAAAATGTAACATTATGAAGAGGTTTCTATTATCAATATTCGCAATACTCTCTGCCGCAACACTCCTGGCACAGGAGACAACCACACCCAATATTGGTCCAATCAGAGAGAACCTTGCATCCTTCAGCAGTATTGATGTAAACGCACCTATCAAGCTCACACTCATTAAGATAGACAAGAGCGAAGCGCCATATATCGTCTACGACACCAAGGGTGTTTACACCTCAAAGTTCGAGTTCGAAGTTCTCAAAAAGGGAAATGGAGTTTTGAAGATTGAAGAGCGCAGCGACCCAAAGCGCGAGAGCGTAACCGAGGTAGAAGTCTACTTCAACGAGCTTACTGACATCTCCATTTCGAAGGCAGACACCTCAGTTGTGGGCACACTGACCTCGCAGCTTCTCGACCTCTACATCTCGAATGATTCGCACCTTGTTGCCGACATAGACAGCCTCGACATCAAGGTCTACGCATCGGGCAAGTGTTGCATCGTACTCACAGGCGAGGCTCGCTATCAGACTGTTGACATCTCGACAGCAGACTACAATGCAGCGAAACTCAGCACCGTGTCAACCGTAGCATCGTCATCGCACAACGCTACCGTGAAGGTTAACGCCTCGGAGCGTCTCGAAGCTAAAAGTTCAACAGGTGGCAAGATTCTATACTGCATAGAGCCCGTTATATTGCGTTCAGAAATCACACTCTTTGGAGGCGAAATTAAACCACTTTAGTCGTAGTACCGTATGAACACATTTCTTAAGGAGCTTGCTCAAAGACTCCTTGAAAACAACCATAACGACCTATCGAAGCTCGTAGTGATGTTCCCATCGTTACGAGCTCGCGTATTTTTTAATGACGCCATTGAGGAGATAACCCAAACCACCACATGGCAGCCAAACTACACCTCCATAGATGAGGTTATGTCGCGTGTATCGGGTTTGCAACGAGGTGAGCGCATACGCCTAATCACCGAGTTATACAAGATATATTCGGCAAAGGAGAACTTCCCAAACGAGAAGTTTGACCACTTCTACCACTGGGGCGACATGCTTATCACAGACTTCGACATGATTGATAAGTATATGGTTGATGCCGAGGATCTGCTGACCAATATCACCGATATCAAGACGATAGAGGCGGACCTCTCTTACCTAACGCCCAAGCAGGAGAGTATCATCAAGTTCTGGAGCAGCATATACACTGGTGAGAGTCTCAGTCAGCAAAAACAGCGTTTCCTTGAGGTGTGGAAGGCATTGCCCCGCATCTACAAAAGCTACCGCGAGCGCCTCATGGAGCTTGGCATTGGCTACACGGGACTACTCTACCGCACCACCGCCGAGCGCATTATCAACAAACAGGATATCGACATCGAACCCAAGCACTATGTCGTGGCGGGTTTCAACGCCCTCTCCAAGAGTGAGCAGATACTCCTAAACTACCTCGCCAAGAGTGAGCATGGCGCAGAATTCTACTGGGACTATGATAACTATTATGTTGACAACCATATGGTTAAGGAGCACGAAGCTGGCATGTTCCTGCGTAATAACATCAAGGAGTTTCCATGCCCCGAGCCCCTTTCGCATGACAACTTCTCGAAGATTAAGAAGCAGTTGAGCGCCACTGCGTGCGTATCCAATATTTCACAAGTCAAGCACTTGAGCACGATACTTGGTTCAATACCCAAAGAGGAATTGAACAAGCAAACTGCTATAGTCCTCACAGATGAGAACCTGCTCACACCCCTTCTCCACTCTCTTCCCAAGAGCATCGAGAAGGTAAATGTGACCATGGGTTACCCCCTCAAAAACTCACTCGTCTACTCATTCATCGAGACACTCATAACTCTCCAGACACATAGTCGTGCCAAGGATAACACGTCGCTCTTCTACCACAAGGATGTGACGTGGTTGCTCTCACACCCCTTTATTGTCGACATCTGCGGCACACAAGCCAAGGAGTGCGCAAATGCAATACTCTCAAAGCGCATCATCTCAATCGAGGACTCTTTCTTCAATGAGTTCAACCTTCCTCACCAACTGTTTGTCAAGGTTAGAGCCGAAAGAGATGCCAGCGAGAATACAATAAAGGAGGAGTGGCTCGCGCTCAACGACTACATCATTGAGGCACTTAACACCATAATGGCAGAGGCCACAACAGACTGTGAACAAAGCAACAAGGAGTACATAAACGTAGAGCATCTGCGCATCGCCAAGGAGGAGATGCAGATGCTTGCTACATCCATCTTGCAGTGCGACCTGGAGATATCCACCGAGGTGTATGTATCACTCCTACGCCGCCATCTCCAGACCATCACCATACCATATGAGGGCGAGCCTCTCGAGGGTCTTCAGGTGCTTGGCATCCTTGAGACCCGAAATGTAGACTTCAAGAATGTCATCATACTCTCTATGACCGACGCCAACTTCCCTGGCAACCACACCGACAAGGCGTCGTTCATACCCAACAATCTACGCTTTGCCTATGACATGCCCACTCCCGAGCAGCACGAGGCAATGTACGCTTACTACTTCTATCGCCTTCTACAGCGTGCCGAACGTGTCGATATGCTCTACTGCTCGCGTGCAGATGAGAAGAGTACGGGCGAATGTAGTCGCTATATCTACCAGCTCGATTTCGAATATGGTGGCGTTGAGAAGCACGCCCTCGGCGTAGACCTTAGCATCGAAGAGGAGAAATCAATCAGCGTAACAAAGGGCGAGCGAGAGATGGCGGCACTTATGCGCTATACGAGCGAGGATAAGTCCAAGACCTCACTCTCACCCACAGCGCTTTTCCGCTATGTGGCGTGCCCAATGAGGTTCTACTTCTCCTCGATAGCCAAGCTATACTCACGCCAGGAGCTCACCGATAAGATGGACGCCAAGACCATTGGCGACATCATGCATAAATCGATAGAGAAGCTCTACAAGAAGCATGACATCATCGGTAAGCGCAACCCAGCAGATGATGTAGAAAAACTTCGAGACAGAGCAATCGTAGCACCCGTCGTGGATGAGATAATTGGCGATATGCTATACAATGGCACAAAGGTCACAACCACAGACTTATCGGGTGATACACTTCTCGTTAGAGATATCATTATCAAGTATATAGTCGACGGCATCTTACGTCATGATGCAACTCGCAGCGACTATACCGTATCCAAACTTGAGGAGGACATTGCCTACGACTTTCCCATCTCAACGGGATTCAGTGTCAAGCTCTCGGGTATTGCCGATCGCATTGACATCATCTCCGAAGAGATATTGCAGCTTATCGACTACAAGAGCGGCTACAAACCCCATCTGGAGTTTGCAAGCATCGACTCGTTGTTTAACGGTAAAGCCGAGCAGCGCATCTCGAACATCTTCCAGACACTGCTCTACTCGATGATTCTCAACAAGACCAAGGGCGTGGATATCAGGCCCTCGCTATTCTACGCCTCGCGCATGATTAACAAGAACTACTCGCCATTAATCAAGGTTGGAGGCAAGGAAGATGCCGTAGAGATTAAGAGTTACTCATTGGTTGCCAACTCATTCGAAGAGCAACTTAAAGCTTTACTTGATGAGCTTTTCGACCCCACAATACCCTTTACGCAGGTCGAAGATAGAAATTCATGTACCTATTGTGACTACAAGAAGATATGCAAAAGATAACACGAGCCCATATACTTAGCGCAAGCGCTGGCGCAGGAAAGACCTTTCGTCTTGTTCTGAAATATATATGCGAAGTCCTGGAGCATCCAGAGTGTTATCGCAACATTCTCGCCGTGACCTTCACCAACAAGGCCACCGAGGAGATGAAGTCGCGTATCATCAAGGAGCTCAACAACCTCGCATCGGGACACGACAGCGCATACCTCGAGGAGATAACCAAGAGAACAGGCTTTAGTGAGCCTGCAATTCGTGCTAAAGCACTCAAGGCGCGCACCGAAATCCTTCACAACTACTCGCGCTTCACGGTGCTCACCATCGACCGCTTCTTCCAGCGCATACTACGCGCCTTCATCAACGAATTGAGCCTCGATCTCAACTATAACATTGAGCTCGACACCGCCCTGATTTTGGAGCGCAGTGCCGACAACCTTATCGAGAACATTACAAAGAGTGAGTTCGCAGAGGTGAAGAACTGGCTTATGGATTATGCCGAGGAGCGCCTCAATGAGGGCGATAAGTGGGATATGCGCACAGACCTCCGCATTTTAGGAGGTGAGCTCTTCAAAACCGATGTGGCTAAGCGAATTAGCACAAGCATAGACAAGCATCAACTACGCGATATTGTCAACACTCTTGTAAAGAAGAATAACGCAATAATTGACAAAATTAAAAAGTTGAGTCAAGAGGCTGTTGACCTCTTGAATAAACATAACCTCAAGGCAGCAGACTTTAAAGGCAAGAACCCAACCTTCATCACATGCTTTGCGAAGTATGCTGCGGGGGATTTGGGTGCAGGCCCCACAGATACAATCATCAACGCCTCACAAGATATCAAGAAGTGGTACACCAAGGATGCAAGCCCTATAGTACAGGAGGTATCCGAGGAACTTCGTGTAAGACTTGAGGAGATATGCGAACTATACACCGAAAATGTCGAGCAGATAAACACCACGACACTCCTACGCAACAACTATCGCAGCTATGCGCTATTGAGCGACCTATATAAGAGTATAGATGAAATCTGTAAAGCGGAGAATATCATGGTTTTGGACAAGACCAAAGAGCTTCTCGCAGACTTTATCGATGAGAGTAATGCTCCGTTCATCTATGAAAAGGTAGGTAGTCGCTACGACCGCTATATGATTGATGAGTTCCAGGACACCTCTGTGCGCGAGTGGCAAAACCTACGTCCACTACTACTCGAGGCGCTATCCTCAAACCCAGACGCCTCAGTATTTATCGTTGGCGACATCAAGCAATCTATCTATCGTTGGAGAGGTGGCGACTGGCGACTTCTCAACAACAAGGTAATTGAGGACCTTAAGCTATACGACCCTTATGTTGAGCCTATAGCACTTAATCGCCGAAGCCTCGAAAACATCGTCACCTTCAACAACAAGTTCATACGCGCTGTTGTAAATAACGACAACACTCACATCAACGACCTAATAAACAAGCTAAAAAACAATAAGATAACAGGGTCAACTCACTCAGAGCTTTACAACATCATTGATAGTGCATACAAGACGAGCGACCAGGATGTACACCTCTTCAGCGAGGATGGCATTGCTGAGGTATGCCTCTTCGACCCCTCGGTCATCAAGTCACCATTCATTGATGCAATCAAGGATGCAATAAGTCGCGGCTATCGCTACAAAGATATCCTTATCCTTGTACGAGGCTCAAAGGATGGAAGCGCGGTGGCAAAGGCACTCTACGACTACAAGAGTGAGCTTCTGGAGAGAAATGAGCCAGGATTTAATATCCTTACCTCCGATTCGCTCACCATCGATTCGTGTGATGTCATTAAGTTCATCATATCGCTCATGCGACTTGCCATCGACCCAAGTGATAACATCGAGCGCGGTATATATAACGGATATCTGCAACGCCCCTACAACACTGAGTTCAGCGATGAGGAGTTGCAGCTTCTGGGCAGGATTGCCCATCTATCTGCGCTTGAGGCCTTCGAGCTTATAGTCGAGCAGTTTGAGCTTCACACAGAGCGCAAGCATATCGCCTATATCCAGGCTATACACGAGCAGATATTGGCCTTCACAAGCAACCATATCGCCGACATCCAGCACTACCTCGAATGGTGGGATGAGCGCGGATGCAACGAGTCGCTAAGCGTCGAAAAAACCGATGATACAATAGAGATTACCACCATCCACAAGGCGAAGGGCCTTGAGCGCGATGTGGTCATCATCCCATACTGCAAGTGGGGAATGACACCCAGCCCCAGCAAGCAACCCATCGTCTGGGCAAAGGCTAACGACAAGAGTCAGGAGGCTGCGCAGATTGGCGAATTTCCAGTAGTCTACAGCAATGCGATGGAGAACTCACACTTCGCCGAGGAGTACTGGAAGGAGTATGTCATGAGCCATGTCGACGGCATCAACCTTCTATATGTAGCAGTCACACGCGCCAAGAAAGAGCTTTATATGTATGTACCCAGCAGTCTGAATGTCAAGAATTCAACTGCAAATCCTTTTGCAGATGTTGCAGGCTTGGCAAAGCGAGCGGTGGAGAGTATGCAAGAGATGCAGGCATTGCCTCCCGTGTATAATGCAAACAACAAAATAGAATACAAGCAGTACATCTACGGCAAGAAGATTGAGCGACATATACCCAAGGTAGATGAAGGCGTATCCAATAGTACACTTCTTGAGGAGTACCCCACTCATGCGCCCGATGTTGCAGTGCACTACCCCACACGCCGATTCATAGAGGAGGGCATGAAGCCCGGCACCGAGTCATGCGATGAGGGCATCAAGCTACATAAGGCATTCGAGGGTGCTAATACCACCGATGACATATACCACTCGATTGAAAGGATGTGCTGCAACAGCCACATAACCCCTCTCGAGGCGGAACATCTACGCATGAAGATTGAGGAGGCCATGCAGAACGACACAGTTGCCAACTGGTTTAGTGGCGAGTGGGAGGATGTCAAGTATGAGGCACACATTCTCAGCAAGGGTAAGACCCTGCGTCCCGACCGTGTGATGATTAAGGATGGAAGGGCCATCGTCGTAGATTATAAGTTTGGTGAGAAAATCAACAAAAGTTACAACAAGAAGATACAAAAATACATTGACCTATTAGGTAACATGAATATCTACTCTGCTGTCGAGGGCTACATCTGGTATGTCAGACTCGGAATCGTAGAGCGAGTGGAGCGATAAATGGAGATATAAACTAAGGATTATGGATATTAGAATTGGACACGGCTTTGATGTTCACGCATTGGCAGAGGGACTGCGCCTCGTGCTTTGTGGCGTTGAGATTAACCATACTAAGGGCTGCGTGGCGCACTCTGATGGCGACGTTGCGATACACGCGATTTGCGATGCGCTTTTGGGTGCATTGGCTCTTGGTGACATCGGCAAACTCTTCCCCGATAGCGACCCGCAGTATAAGGGCATAGACTCGCGCAAACTACTTAAACATGTCATTGATATAGTAGCGGACAAAGGATACACTGTCAGTAACATAGACTGCACTATTGCCATGCAAAAGCCAAAACTCCGCCCACATATTGACACCATGCGTGAGCGCCTTTCGGAGGTTGTAGGCATCGATGTTGACCGCATATCTGTCAAGGCCACAACCACAGAGCGCCTCGGCTTCGAGGGTCGCGAGGAGGGAGTATCAGCAACAGCCGTAACACTACTTATCAAAGCATAATGAGCATCGAGGAGATACGCAACTACTGCCTAAGCCTTCCCTATGTTGTCGAGACAATGCCCTTCGACGACACGACACTTGTCTATAAGGTTGGAGGCAAGTGGTTTGCCGTGACCGACCTTATGGAAAATAGTAAGGTAGTGGTAAAATGCGACCCCGATATCGCCATTGAGCTACGCGATAGGCACGAGGAGATTACCGAGGCATGGCACTTCAACAAGCGCCACTGGAATGCTATATCGCTGCATGGTGACCTCGCCGAGAGTTTTATTTACGAGCAGGTGTACAACTCCTACATGTTAGTTATAAACAAGAATGTAACACCCCGTGCGCTGCGCGTGGAGATTCTCGAAGCGGTAGCGCAGTACAACACGAAGGCCGACTCTCGCGCCACTTATAACAGTGATTTGTAGTAAGGGATAAAAAAATTTTGGATAATTGAGTTAAAAGTCGTATATTTGCGACGTCTTTTCGAAGACCAGGTTGCTCGGATGGTGGAATAGGTAGACACGCCGGACTTAAAATCCTGTGGGCAGTAATGCCCGTACCGGTTCGACCCCGGTTCCGAGTACAACAAAACCCTGTAAGTAGTTGATAAACAACACTTGCAGGGTTTCTCTTTT
>JAZRJJ010000061.1:0-53513 GCA_045645705.1 Alistipes sp.
TTGTATACCTCCTCGATAGACTCCAATACCTCCTGAACCGCCTGCAAGTACTCAGCCTCACCGGGGTGCTTGGCCTCCAAATTGGCCATAATAACTTTTACATCCATAGTTTTAGTTAAGTTAAAAGGTTATTATAAAATGTTAAACTTTGTTGTGTTTTTCTGTTTGATACCTATTACTTACGAATAGTCACACAAAGATAGGCAAATTATTCTAATTATGTCCACCTTTGCGCAAAAATTTTGTAAAAATAGAGAAAACGGGTATCCTACGCCCGAAAAAGCGTTGAACACCCGCTGTTTTTATATGTTATACGAAGGGAAGACGTACAACCTCAGCCTTCAACAAACGACCGCGCACAACAACTGCAATCTGTGTGCCAGCCTTTGCGAACTCGGGCTTAACGTAACCCATGCCGATGCCCACCTTCAAGCAGGGCGACATAGTACCAGATGTAACATGGCCGATGACATTACCCTCGAGGTCTGCCAACTCATACTCGTGGCGAGGCACACCGCGGTCGATAAGCTTGAAGCCTACGAGCTTGCGAGTAACGCCCTCCTTCTTCTGGCGCTCCATGAGCTCACGGTCGATGAATGGCTTGTTCTCAAAGAACTTTGTGAGCCAGTTGAGACCTGCCTCGATAGGAGATGTAGTGTCGTCGATGTCGTTGCCATAGAGGCAGAAGCCCTTCTCGAGTCGGAGTGTGTCGCGTGCGCCGAGGCCGATGTTCTTCAAGCCGAACTCCTCGCCTACCTTCCACATAGCCTCCCAGATGGTGTCAGCATCCTCGTTGTACATGTAGATCTCGCAACCGCCAGAGCCTGTGTAACCTGTAGTTGAGAGGATTACATCGCAACCAGCAACTTTGCAGAGCTTGAATGTGTAGTACTCCATATCCTCGACCTGCTCCTCGGTCATCTTCTGCACGAGCTTCATGGCCAAAGGACCCTGGATAGCGAGCTGTGCGGTCTTGTCAGAGCTGTTCTCGAGCTCCTCGCCAGCCTTCATGCCATACTCCTTACCCTGCTCGCAGATGTGAGCCCAGTCCTTGTCGATGTTTGCAGCGTTAACGCAGAGCATATACTTCTCCTCGTTGAGGCGATATACCAAGATATCGTCTACGATACCACCCTTGCCGTTAGGCATTGTTGTGTACTGTACCTTGCCGTCGTAGAGGTCGCATACGTTGTTTGTTGTGATGCGCTGCAAGAACTCAGTAGCGCGAGGGCCCTTAATCCAGATTTCGCCCATGTGGCTAACGTCGAATACGCCACACTTCTCGCGAACATTGATATGCTCGTCGTTGATACCTGAGAACTCGATAGGCATGTTGTAGCCTGCGAACTCTGCCATCTTAGCACCATTTGCAATATGGTACTTTGTAAATGCTGTAGTTTTCATTGGTTTATAGGTTTTAGATTGTTAGATTTTTATTCTACTGGTATGTTTTTGCTATTTCGTAGGTTGTGCGGTATGCATCTCGGGTGCCTTGTTTGCGGCATCTGCGACTTTGGGGCGGGGTTTGAAGCCCACCTTGGGGCAGCGCGTAAACTCCTTCGTGCGGTCGAAGAGATAGCGGTAGGTGGTGTGCATCTTGTGCTTGCGTGCGCAGATGTAGCGCTCCACCATGCGGTTCATCGTGGGGTTGAAGTCGCCAATCCATGCAAACTCCACCGAGCGATACTGGTTCTTATTGGTGCGGATGTAGCCGTCGAGCATAGCCTTCATCATGCCAGACTCCACGCCCTTGCCCTGAAACTCGGGGGTGATGCCAAAGACAATGCCGAAGATGCGGTCGCTCATCTTACGCACCTTGAGGTCCCACATCATGCGCAGTTTGTTCACGATGCCGAACTTGCCGTTATACTTGCCGATGATGCGGTTGAGGTCGGGCACCATGATGAAGAAGCCGATGGGCTCGTCGTTGAAGTATGCAAACCATATAAGGTTGCGGTCGATGATGGGGCGCATGGTGTCGGCCATCTGGCGAGCCTCCTCCGAAGTCATAGACTGCACACCCGTGAAGAGTGCCCACGCCTTGTTATATATGGTGCGCACCTTCTCCACTGCCGAGTATAAATCCTCGTTACCGATAGGTGCAAAGTGGTAACCGGGTGTCGACATTAGTCGCTTCACGCGCTCGTAGACAACCTCGTTCACATCGTCATCGTCAATCTTCCAGATGTAGGTATTCTGGTTGAAATAGTTCTGGAAGCCGTAGTTCTCGAACAACTCTTTGTAGTAGGGTGGATGGTATGGGTTTTCAAAGAGTGGCTGATGCTCATATCCCTCGACGAGCAGTCCCCACCATGCGTCGCGTGAGCCGAAGTTCACGGGGCCATCCATCGCCTCCATGCCGCGCTCCTTGAGCCAGTCGCGTGCTGCATCGAAGAGTAAGTTTGCCAACTCCTGGTCATCGATGGCCTCGAAGAAGCCGCAACCACCCGTTGGCTGCTCATAGCCAAAGGCGTGTGTCTTGTCGTAAAATGCCGCGATGCGACCTACGCACTCTCCGTTGGCGTTATGTGCCACCCAGCGGATAGCATCTCCATCCTTGAAGAGCTTATTCTTCGCAGGGTCGAACACAGCCTTTATCGACGAGTCGAATGGACACACCCAGTTGGGGTTGCCCTTGTATATCATCTTTGGTAGGTCCAAAAACTCACGCTCGAGGCGTTTGTCAGTGGCTTTGACCTCAATGAGTCTATATTTTGTGTTTGCCATTTTGCCTTACAATAAATGTCTACAATCACACAAAGATAACTATTTTTTTTATAATTCTACTTTTAGTAGAGAAAAAATGTTTGACTTTTAGAGCCGAGATGTGCGCGAGCTGTGCAAGATGTTAAAGCAACGATGCCCACCGCGCCATGCCGTTTGCCACTCGCTGCATCACGGTTACACTCATAGCGCCTTGTACGGTTCGCAAAATGATGTAAGTTATTTAACTAAAAACTCAATTTTATTGACAAAAAAAGGATATGTGTTTACTAATATGAAAATTTTCTTATTCTTTCATTTTGTTTTCAAAAATAATTTATATCTTGCGAGCGTTAAAATAGATATAAGAGACTACTTATGTACGAGATTTGCACTGCAACAAGGCGTAATGTGGTTACATTATATTTATAGGTAATTGAGAATTGATTAAAACGAGATGATTATGAAAAAGAGTATTATGACCCTTTTGGGTATAGCGATGGCGGCTGCAACAGCGATGGCAGCGCCACTAACGGATGATGACCGTGCAATCAGGTATGAGCAGCTTCCCGCCAAGGCGCGAACATTTATCACCAACCACTTCCCCAACGAGCAGCCATCCTACATGTTTGAGGATAGGGATTTGGCGCACACGGAGTACAAGGTGATGCTGGAGAGTGGTGTGAAGATTGAGTTTGATGGCGATGGCCAGTGGAACGATGTGGAGTGTCGTGGTGGCGCAGTCCCTGCGTCAATTATCCCCGACAGGATTGCCGACTATGTGGCGAAGAAGTACCCCGCGAACAAGATTGTTGAGATATCGAGGGACCACAACGACTGGGAGGTGAAACTCAACGGTGGCCTCGAGCTTACCTTCAATCGCGACTACCGCCTTGTCGATGTCGACGACTAATTAGTGTTAATGAATCTTAAAAAAAGAATGTGTCTATGAGAAAGTTTATATTTGCAGCGTTTGCTGCTGTCGCAGCGTTGGGACTCTTTGCCTGCGACGATTACAGTGCCCCAACATCGTTGCGCCAAGCATTCAATAATAAGTATCCTACGGCCGTAGATGTGGAGTGGGAGCGAAAGCGTGGCCATGCCGTTGCGGAGTTTCATCTGCCTGGTAGTGGCGACTGCGAGGCGTGGTACACCAAGGGTGGCGAGTGGGTTATGACCAAGTATGATATCAAGTACAGCGAGCTTCCACAGGCTGTGCGCACAGCCTTCGAGGCGGAGTATGGTGCCCAGACCCCTGTAGACGATGTGGAGCGCTTGGAGCGTAATGCGGGTGATACCATCTACTTCATCGAGGCTACGGTTGTGGTAAACGGCTATCTTACTGATATATACCTCGACTATGCTGCTGATGGCACACTCTTGCGCACTGCGGCAGATGTCGAGAACTATGATAACATCTATTATTACTTGCCCTAAAAGTTGGTGGGTATATGCAAAAAAGGGTTGTCCGCGTTTGGACAACCCTTTTATTTTGTGTATGCCAATCTGCTATCCCCACACTGCGGGCTTAATGATGCCGAACATCAGCCATGCAAGCAGGAGCGTTACAACGATATTGAAGAGCTGTGCGCATACGAACGACCATAGCACACGGCGGTTTTCGCGCGATATGATATCCTTGAGGCGTGTATCCATGCCGATGCAGACAAACGACAGCGAGAAGAAGAAGGTAGAGAAGGTCTTCGCAAGCGATGTCTCCATAATCTTGCCACTCGCGTTGAGCGTGAGTAGGTCGTTGCTCTGCAATATGCTAAATACCGCCGAGGCGAGCACGAAGCCGAGGATAAACTTTGGGAACTTATCCCACACAATGCCCAGCGATGGGCGCGATGTTGAGCCGTTACCCTCGCGTGTAGAGAGGTAGAGAGCGATGAAGAAGGCCACAAAGCCGATAAGCACATTCTGCGTCGCCTTAACCACAATAGCGGTGCTCTGCGCCACATCTCCCGCCATGGCTGACGATGCTCCTACGCCCGACGTGGTATCTATCGTGCCACCAATCCATGCTCCCGTAATCTCCTGTTGTAGTGCGGGGTCGTCGGTAAGGAGCGGCACAACCATCTCTGCCAGCCAGGGCATAAGGTAAATCATCGGAACGACGATGATAAGCACCAGCGAGCATATGTACGACAGGCTCTTCTTATCGGTGCCTGCCACGCCCGCAGCGGTGATAGATGCCGAGACTCCACAAATGGAGCAACCACTCGCCAGGGTCATAGCCGTGGCGCGCTCAACCTTGAACTTGCGGGCAAGCCAGTAGGCGAAGAACCACACGACGCTCACGACCAGCACCGCCTGAATAAGTCCCGCAAAGCCCGACTTCATAACATCCGAGAAGAGCACCGTAGCACCGAGGCATACGACGCCTATCTTGATGAAGAACTCACCCTGAATAGCGGGCTTGAGCCATTCGGGCACGCGGAAGAGGTTGCGGATGATGAGTCCGAAGAGCACCGAGAAGAATACCGCCTCGAAGCCGTAGAACTTCACCCACTCGAGTTTTGCAACCCACTGTGCCAGCACGGCGATGGCGAAGATTACGATAAACGAGACGAGCAAGCCTCGCATGGGGCGACCGAGCAGGCGGTTACCCACAAACAACAAAACTAACGCTATTATGAAAAACTCTCCGATGTTCTTCCACGCGTCAAGCGTGATGAGCGTTTCGGGAATCTTGGGGCCTCCGTTGAGGTTGCTTGCAAAGAATGCGATGATGAGCAACGGGATGCTCAGAAATGTTACTACCCAATCTTCGGTCAGAAATTTTTTCATAATAGCGTTTAAAGTTTGTATTTTGCGATTAGAACATCGCCGTCACCAGGAGGTTGAATCCTGGACTGTTGCGATATGCCTCGGGTGCGAGGTTGTTAATCTCGTAGTTGAGGTTTGCCTGCAAGCGCAAGAACTTGAAGGGCTTGTATGCAGTACCAAGCTGGATGCGGTCTCTGTCCATGATGAAGCCCTCATCCTTGATGAACTCGTAGCGAGCATATACGCTCCAAGGCTTCTCGAAGTTGTAGCCTGCCAAGGCGTAGAACGAGTCTGTGCAAATCTCGCCGAAGTTAGCGTGAACATACTCCGCACGACCAATCCATGTGCCATTCTCGTACCATGCGCCAACGGCAAAGCGTGGGCTCTTGAAGTATAGGTTGTCGCCGAAGTCAGTCTCCGCGTACATATACGAGCCGCTCACAGCGAAGCCCTTGAATGGCTTGACGATAACACGCGCGATGAAGTCCTTCGACGAGTTGTGGTCCTTGCGGTTGATGCCCGAGCCGTTGAATACGCCGACATTGTAGTTAAGGATGCTGTAGCCATCGCGCTCGAAGATGCTACCATAGAGCTGGAAGCCGATGTCGCGACCTGTAGCACCACTGATGCCGTCGTATGCACCATTGTTACGCACGAGGTATGTGGTGATGTATGAGTACTCGATAAACTCTACGGTTGTGGGGCCGCAGTTCTCGTTCTCGTATGAGAAGGGAATCTTGAACTGACCGAGCTGGAGGTTAAGCTCCTTGAGGGGCTTGTAGCGGAAGTAGAGGTCGCAAATCTTTGGTGAGTTTGCCATATCCACCTGCAAGCGGTAGTCAATCTTCTCCTTTGCTGCGTCACCCGTAAGGCTCAAACGCGCACGGTGGAGATAGAAGGTGTTCGATGGGTCAGCGTTGTCATCCCAGCGGTAGCCACCCTGGATATAACCCGAGAGGCGGAGGTGCTCATCGGCAAAGGCCTTAACCTTCTCACCTGCTGTCTGTGCCTGTGCTACGGTGCAAGCGCATGCTGCGACGAAAACGAGTAGTAGATGTTTGATTTTCATGGTTTCTTCTGTTAAAAGGTGTGACAAAAGTATTAATTTTTAGATTATGCGATGTTAGTATAAATACCTAATTTACAGTTTGGTTTTGTGGTTATTTCTGTAAACTATGCTGATTATCAGTCGTTAAACTCGAGGGATAGTTGATTTTTGGGGTATAGGTTTATGATGTTTATCCCGAGTTTTTTTGCTCTTTTTACGGTGTAGGCAGTGCCGCTCTGCGCTCCGCTCCACCATGCGACAAGCGTGTTGGCACCCTCTACGAGCATGTCGTTGCGGTGGCGGAAGATGGCGGGGTGGTATGCGTTGTCGGAGTAGCGCACTACGGTGGCGTGCTTCAGTATGCGGCTGTAGCGTGCGCGCTCCTCGGCGTTGAGGTGGGCATCGAATGTGGGCCAGGGTATGCAAGCCTCAAGGATGATGGCATCATCCGAGGCCATCAGCTCCACGACCATCTCTCCCGCCGTGAGGTCGAAGCCCTCGGCCATGCCCACACGGAAGTGGCGCGCACCCTTGTTGTAGAGTTCGCCGATTGTCGCCCTGAGCAGTTCGTTGGCTTTGCCGTCGTAGGTGCGGTGTCCCGTGAAGGCTACTATGTGTGTCGCATTGTTCACGGGGCAAAGATAACTAAATTGCGGTAATCGAGGGCGTGGGGACGATTAAAAAGATGTTAAAATTGTATTAAATATGTTGCAGTTGGAGGCGTTGTTGGTCTATGGTTTGCAGATTGTCGAGGCGTAGAACAATTAAATTTTACAACTATGAAAAACACAACTATCTGTATCATTTCGGCACTTGGTGGCGCCATGTTGGGTGCTGCTGTTGCCATGCTCACCACACCACAGTCGGGCAAGGAGCTTCGTAGCAAGATTCACGACGCCTTCGACGAGACGGCGCGCCGCATCCATGATGACCTCTGCAACTGCAAGGGTACGGCTACAGAGCATCATGAGTAGAGCCGCCGATTGCAAGGTATGGTGATGCTTCTTGTCTTTATTCTCGCTGCGCTGCTTGGGGCACTGCTCCTCAGCGCAGCCCTTGTGGTATGGCTCGCGGAGGTGGCTATGCCGCTGCCGTGGGCACTCCTTGTTGTTGGTGCGGTGTGGAGTGTTGTAGCGGTTGTTGTCTATTGTTATCGTCTCAGGGGCTCCATTGCGCGACTGCGCAGCCGCCTCGATGTTATATATAAGGTGAGCGCCGCGTTTGATATGGCATACAATAGGGTGCTGGCGTTTGTGTCTAATATTTTTAAGGGAGCATAGCACCGCTACGCTCCCTTAGATTATAAGTCACTTGACCCACTCAATCAGTAAATTGACCTCCCTGTTATAAAAAGTCCTTGGCGAGGCCACCTTCGCCTGTCTCCTTGTAGATTGATGGTAGGTCGTGGCCTGTCTGCTTCATCACCTCCACCACGCGGTCGAACGATACGCGGTGGTGACCATCGGTGTACATGGAGTAGAGGTTGGCGTCGAGGGCTCGTGCTGCGGCGTAGGCGTTACGCTCGATGCAGGGTATCTGCACAAGACCGCATATGGGGTCGCATGTCATACCAAGGTGGTGCTCCAAGCCCATCTCTGCGGCATACTCAATCTGCGCGGGTGTGCCACCAAAGAGCTGGTTTGCTGCCGCTGCGGCCATGGCGCATGCTACGCCCACCTCACCCTGGCAGCCTACCTCGGCACCCGATATTGAGGCGTTGTGCTTCACGATGTTACCTATGAGGCCCGCTGTAGCAAGGGCGCGACATATGCGTGCCTCGGAGAACTCGCGTGTCTTCCATAGGTGGTACAACACTGCGGGCATAACTCCCGACGAGCCACATGTTGGCGCTGTCACGATGCGTCCGCCACAGGCGTTCTCCTCGCTCACGGCAAGGGCGTACGAGAAGATAAGGCCTCGTGACTTGAGGCTCTGGCTGTAGCCCGATGCGCGCACATTGTAACGCATCGCGCGGCGTGCAAGGTTTAGTGGGCCAGGGATTACGCCATCGGTCTCGATGCCTCGCTCCACAGCCTCGCGCATCACGCGCCATACCTTCGAGAGGAATATCCATATCTCCTTACCCTCGTGCATCTCGACATACTCCCAGAAGGTGCGACCATTGTCCGTACACCACTTCAGGATATCTACGAGCTTGGTATCGGGGTAGATGTCTGCTGTCTCCACAGGTGTGCTGTCCTCCTCGGCAAGTGCGCCGCCACCAACGCTATATACCGTCCAGTCATCGACCACGTTGTTATCCTCGATAGCCTCGAAGCGCATGCCATTGGGGTGGAAGGGCTTGAAGATGGAGGGCTCCCATATAAGCTCCACATTACCGTGGGGGCGTAGGGTATCGAAGATGGCCTTGTCGGTAAGGTGACCTCGTCCCGTAGCTGCGAGACTACCGTAGAGTGTTACACGGAAGTATTTGCAGTCGGGATTGCGGTGCTGGAATATTTCGGCGGCACGGCGTGGCGCCATGGTGTGGCTGCTCGAAGGGCCTGTGCCTATGCGATATAACTCTTTAATCGATTTCATAAAGCATCATGTTTTTGTTGCTACGGTACAAAGATAACCATTTTTGTGGCTTATATATCCGTAGAGTGGAAAATTTTTGTAACTTTGTTACTCATATGGCAACACTCTATTTTCATATTCCATTCTGTAAGCGTATATGCTCCTATTGTGACTTCTATAAGGTTGGCGCGCTCTCGCTCTTGCCCAATGTTGTGGAGGGTATGCACCGCGAACTGGAGGAGCGTCGCGACTACCTCTGTTCGCATCGCATAACCTCGATATATTTCGGAGGCGGCACGCCCTCGCTTGTGCAACCTGCGGAGATTGAGCGACTCATAGCGCATGCCCGCGAGTTGTTTGACTGCTCGGCAGTGGGGGAGATTACGCTCGAGGCTAACCCCGATGACCTCACCGAGGAGTATGTCAAAGAGCTTGCCACAACGAGCATCAACCGCGTGAGCCTCGGCATCCAATCCTTTGACGATGAGGCCCTCAAAATGATGAATCGTCGACATACGGCAGCCGAAGCTGTTGAGGTGGTGCATAGGTTGAAGCGCTACGGCATAGATAATATCTCCATAGACATAATCTTCGGCATCGCGGGCTATGGTGGCGAGGTGCTGCGCAATACGCTCAAGGAGGCTATAAAGCTCGATGTGGGGCATATCTCGGCCTACCACCTCACGATTGAGGAGCGCACGAAACTCGGCCTGATGACCCAGCGCGGTGAGTATACCCCCATCTCGGATGAGGAGTCCGAGCGTGAGTATATGGTTGTGCATGAGATGCTTAAGGCGGCAGGGTATGAGCACTACGAGGTGTCGAACTATGCCAAGGAGGGTTACCGTGCCCGCCACAATTCGGCATACTGGCAGGGTGTGGAGTACCTCGGTATCGGCCCTGGTGCACACTCCTTCTCGCGCGATAACCGCACATGGTGCATATCTTCGGCCAAGGAGTATGCCGAGGGTGTGGTAAAGTATGAGAGTGAGGAACTCACGATGCTCGACCATATGAATGAATATGTTATGACCTCGCTGCGCAGGGTTGAGGGCATCGACCTCGGCTTTGTTGAGGAGCGCTTTGGTGCCAAGCATAAGGCCCGCATCAAAGATGCTGCAACGGAGTGGGTTAGGGCGGGGGTGCTCATTTCCGAGGGCGACAGGCTGGCGATACACCCAGAGTGCTTTTTAGTCTCCGATGCGGTGATTGAGGCTTTTTTTGCATAAAAATTTTGGTATTTCGAGAATATTTTCTTAATTTTACTTGCGCAAAATTGCATTGTTATACCATGTTGTGTCACATTACTCGCTTAACATGTTGAGCGTGAGGTGTTTGTGACATGGTTGTCGTACGATTATATAAACTAACAAAATACACATACTATGTCAGGATTGAAATTTGACAAGCGTGAGTTGGGTAATCTTGAGTATGCGCTTGATAGAGAGGTGCTTGCTACGGATCGCCTTGGCGGTTACATGGCTACCACAATCGTAGGTTGCAACACACGCAAGTATCACGGCTTGATGGTTGCACCTATCGACAGGAGCGACCGCACTTATGTATTGTTGTCGTCGCTCGACGAGACCGTTGTGCAGCACGACCAGTCGTTTAACCTCGCATTGCACCGCTTTGAGGGTACGTACGAGCCCCGCGGTCACAAGTACATCACCGACTTCGAGTACACCCCAACCCCCACAATCACATATCGTGTGGGTGGCGTGATTCTGAAGAAGGAGTTGTTGTGGATTCACAACCGCACACAGCTTATGATTCGCTATACGCTTGTAGATGCTCACTCTGACACAACATTGCGTCTCCGCCCATTGCTGGCGTTCCGCGACAAGCACTCGCTCTCGAAGGCAAATATGGATGCCGACGGCCGTGCTTACCCCATCCCCTATGGCGTTAAGTGCCGCTTGTACGATGGTTTCCCATGGCTCAATATGCAGCTTAGCAAGGAGGAGTCGGAGTTCGTGGCTGCGCCCGACTGGTACTACAACTTCGAGTACCGCAAGGAGCTTGCTCGCGGCTATGAGGGTCACGAGGATTTGCTCACCCCTGGCTACTTCGAGTTCAGCATCAAGAAGGGCGAGAGCGTAATCTTCTCTGCCGCTACCGATATTATGGCATCACCCGAGACTATCTCGGCAGTATATGAGGGTGCTTTGGCACGCCGCACACACAAGATTGACTTCTTGAGCTGCCTCGAGCACTCGGCGCGTCAGTTTGTCATTCGCCGTCCCGATAACCGCAAAGAGGTTGTCGCTGGCTACCCATGGTTTGGCCCATTCCTGGAGGATACATTCATGGCATTGCCTGGCTTGACACTCTCGCAGGGTCATAAGGAGGACTGCATTGATGTCCTCGACACCGCGGTGCGCGATATGCAGGCGAGTGGTATGTTCGAGGGTCGTCAGCTCAATGTTACAGCAGATGCGCCCCTTTGGTTCTACTTCACACTCCAGCAGTTGGAGAAGCACATCTCGCAGAAGGAGTTGTGGGCGAAGTATGGCGAGGCGATGAAGTCTATCCTCGCGGCATACCGCAGAGGCTTTGCCGAGGAGGTTAAGATGCACGATAATGGCCTCGTGTGGGCAGCCGCAGCGCGTCCTCTCACATGGATGGGTACCAATGTTGACGGTCAGCCCCTCACACCTCGTCGTGGCTACCCCGTAGAGCTTCAGGCATTGTGGTACAACGCCGTGGCCTACACTTTGGCTGTAGCGAAGAAGCAGGGCGACAAGGAGTTCGTAGCGGAGTGGAAAGCACTTCCCGAGATTATTAAAAACTCGTTCATCAACAACTTCTGGTTGGATGAGGGTTACTTGGCAGACTATGTGAATGCTGATGAAATCAACAAGTTTATCCGTCCTAACATGGTTGTTGCAGCAGGTCTTGACTACATCATGCTCGACGATGAGAAGCGTGTACGCGTATTGCAGACCGTAAACGAGCACCTTCTCACACCTCGTGGCTTGCGTACGCTCTCACCACGCAACATCCTCTACAAGTCGAACTACAACGAGGATCAGCGTTCGCAGGACCTCGCATCGCGCAACGGCTCGGCATGGGTATGGCCACTCATGTTCTATGTTAAGGCTTGCTTCGCTATTGGTGGTGAGCGCTATGTGGACGATGCACGCAAGTTGTTGGAGGCATTCGACGCGGAGCTTCAGACAAAGTGCGTAGGCTCAATCTCGGAGCGCTTCGAGGGTGATCCTCCACACAACCCACGCGGCTCTATCTCACACGCAACATCTGTAGCGGGCTTGCTCTACATCAACATGCTCATCAACGAGTATGCTCCCAAGAAGCGTAAGCCAGCGAAGAAGGCTGCGCCCAAGGCTGAGGCCGTAACAGAGGAGAAGCCCAAGCGCAAGTGTGTACGCAAGAGTGTAAAAAAGTAAAAACGTAAAAATATATAGAGTATGAGAGTCTTAATGTTCGGTTGGGAGTTTCCTCCCCATATCGCTGGTGGTCTGGGTACCGCCTGCTATGGTATGACACAGGGTTTGGCTCGCAACGACGTGGAGGTCATCTTCGTTATGCCCAAGGCGTCGGGTGATGAGGACCAAAGCTTCGTTAAGGTTGTCAATGCCAGCGATATTGAGGCACGCTACTGTGACTCAAGCATTGAGGGTGCAGATGACATAATGCGCAAGATATCGTTCATCCATATCGACTCGAATATGGTCCCCTACATCTCGCCAGAGGAGTGGGCAACATATCGCGAGGGTTATGAGCGCACAGGCAAGAAGTTCTGGGAGCGCAAGGGCGATAGCTGGACACAGCGCTACACATTCTCGGGTAAGTATGGTGCCAACATCATGGAGGAGGTCGCTCGCTATGCTGTTGTTGCTGCCGAGGTGGCACGCCAGCTCGAGGGTCAGTTCGACGTTATCCATGCGCACGACTGGTTGACATACTTCGCAGGTGTGGCAGCAAAGCAGGTGTCGGGCAAGCCCCTCGTGGTACACATGCACGCTACATCGTTCGACCGGTCGTCGAGCGACAACATCGACACTCGCGTCTACGAGATTGAGCGCTCGGGTATGGAGGCGGCTGATATGGTTATCGCCGTTTCGAACCTCACACGCAACATCGTTATCAATAAGTATAACATCGAGCCCGAAAAGGTTGTGGCAGTGCACAACGCTGTGCAGTTTGCCGAGAATGACAACCCTGTGCCTGAGCGCGGTGTAGATGACAAGATTGTAACCTTCCTCGGTCGTATCACCTTCCAGAAGGGTCCCGACTACTTCATCGAGGCTGCAGCAAAGGTCTTGAAGCGCGTGCCTAACGTGCGCTTCGTTATGGCGGGTTCGGGCGATATGATGAACCACTGTATCCGTCGTGTTGCACAGCTCGGCATCGCCGACCGCTTCCACTTCACAGGCTTCTTGAAGGGTGACGATGTGCAGAAGATGTTCCAGTTGTCGGATGTATATATCATGCCTTCGGTATCGGAGCCATTCGGTATCTCGCCCCTGGAGGCTATGCGCTCGAATGTGCCCACCATCATCTCACACCAGAGTGGTGTAGCCGAGGTTTTGGACTACGCCGTTAAGGTCAACTACTGGGATGTAGACGCTATGGCTGACTCAATCTATGGTCTTATCACATATCCCGCTTTGGCGAAGATGTTCTCGGAGAAGGGTATGGAGGAGGTTAACAACCTCAAGTGGTTCAATGCCGCTACGAAGATTAAGGATGTGTACCAGCAGGCTATCGACAAGTGTAATAAATAAAAAACGAATATATATATGAAGACTGTTTGTTTCTATTTTCAGGTGCACCAGCCCTGGCGTTTGAAGACCTATCGTTTCTTCCAGATGGGCAATGACCACAACTACCTCGACGACTTCACCAACCGCGCTATCATGCAGAAGGTGGCTCGCGAGTGCTACTTGCCTATGAATGCCTTGCTCTTGAGCCTTATCGAGGAGCATAAGGGTGCCTTCAAGGTGTCGTTCTCTATCACTGGCTCTGCTGTCGAGCAGTTCAAGGCCTACGCTCCCGAGGTGTTGGAGTCGTTTAAGAAGTTGGCCGACACAGGCTGCGTAGAGTTCCTCGGTGAGACATACTCTCACTCACTCTCGGCGTTGGCTTCGGCTGAGGAGTTCAAGAACGAGGTTAAGCTCCACTCTAAGATGCTCAAGGAGGAGTTCGGCGTTAAGCCCACAGCGTTCCGCAACACAGAGCTTATCTACTCTGACAACATCGCAAAGATGGTTGAGGACCTGGGCTTCAAGACTATGTTGGCAGAGGGTGCTAAGCACATCCTCGGTTGGAAGTCTCCAAACTTCGTATATACCGATGCTAACGACAACAAGCTCCGCCTCTTGTTGCGCAACTACAAGCTCGCTGACGACATCGCCTTCCGCTTCTCGAACGAGGGTTGGTCGGAGTGGCCTCTTACGGCAGACAAGTTCGCAGGCTGGGTAGCAGCAGAGACAGGTGATGTAGTAAACCTCTTCATGGACTACGAGACATTCGGTGAGCACCAGAAGGCTTCAACCGGCATCTTCGACTTCGTTAAGGCATTGCCCGCAGCTATGTTGGCAACTGGCGAGGTGGCATTCGCTACCGTTAGCGAGGCGGCGAAGAAGTTGCAGCCCGTGGCTGTGTTGCATAGCCCCTATGCAATGTCGTGGGCAGATGAGGAGCGCGATGTTACCGCATGGCTCGGCAACGACCTCCAGAACGAGGCATTCGCAAAGTTGTACGCCCTCGCTCCCAAGGTTAAGAAGGCCAAGAACAAGGACTTCGAGTATGTATGGCACTTCATGCAGAACTCTGACCACTTCTACTATATGGCTACTAAGTGGTTCTCTGACGGTGATGTACACTCATACTTCAACCCCTACGGCTCGGCTTACGAGGCATTCATCAACTACATGAACGTCTTGTCGGACTTCGACATCGAGCTCACAAAGGCGTGTGAGAAGTAATCCATAACGCTGATATTATAATGCGAATGGCAGTGCCCGAGGGTGCTGCCATTTGTTTTGTTGGGCACCTCCCCACAAACAATTAGGGCTGTTCAGCGATTGCCGAACAGCCCTAACTTTTAGGCTACCAGAGCTTAGAGCTCGATGCCGTAGTATGCCTCAACAGCAGCCTTGGCACGCTTGTGGTAAGCCTCTGCGCCAGCCTCGATCTTACGCTCGGGAACAAGGCGTGTGCAAGGTGTGATGTTCTCGAATGATGTCATTGAGAACTCTGCGCGCTGCATAGGCTTGCGAGCCTCGCCCATAGATGCTACGCTTGTTGATGCCACCTTTGCAGTTGCGGCGTTAGCCTTAACTGAAGCAGTTGCGCCAGCCTTACGAGTGAGGACAACCTCGCTGCGTACGCGTGGGTTAAGAGGTGTAGCATAACCATTCTGGAGCTGTGTTACGCAAGGATAGTATGTCTCGGTTGCGCCTGTAGAATCCTTGTAAACGATAGGCTTGATGGTGATAGTGTTGCAGTCGTCAGAAACCTCAACAGGGAAACGAGCCTCGATGATAGTCTGGCCATTAGTGCCGATTACATCGCCACCAAGGTATGAACGCTCGCCAACAGCCAACATATAGAATGTGTAGTCGATACCGTAGAAGAATGCCGACATTGGGAACTCACGCTCGATGTCGATAGGCAACCATACGCTACCATCAGCGTCAATCTCGAGGTTCCACTTTGGACCGAAGTCGTAGAACATGTCTGATACAGTTGCTACAGAGAACTCGCTTGATGTGAACAAATCCCATGGAGTCTGTACAATGCCGAGGTTGTAGTCAGGGTGTGCGAAGTTGTAACCGAGGCACAAGAGGCGGTTGAAGCCGCGTGTACGTGCGTTGTACTGCTCAGCCATTGTCAAGAACTCCTCGAAGAGCTCGTCAGTCTTCTCGCGGCTGATGCCCCACTCTGCGTAGAGGTCGTAAACATCCTCAGAGAGTGTCTCGGGATACTCGATGCCACCAGCGATAGTCACAGGTGACTTGTAAGTACCAGCGTTCTCAAATTTGTACTCGCCAGTAGCGTTACCCTCAGAGTCGGTTACAGCAACATAGTTCATCATGCTTGCTGATGCCTCCCACTCGCCCTGGAGCTTTGTGAAGAGCTCAGAGTTTACGCGTACGGGGAAGTTTGCGTTAGGTGTGGTGTACTCCGCAACAGCCTTTGTGTTAGGATCGTCGGGGTTGTTGCTTGTACCCTCCCAGTTGTATGCAAGCACTGCAAGGCGTGTTGTAGCGTTCTCGCGTGAAGAGATTGTGAAGTTGAAGCCCTCGGGAGTGTTGATAAGACCAACAGAAGTAGCGTCAAGGCGGTTACCCATACCCTTGAGGAGTGATGTGTAGCTGTACTCCTTGAGGATAGCGTCGAACTCACGCTCGTAGTTACATGCGAAGTAAGCCTCGGTGATAGCGTTATCGGGGTTGGGGTTCTTGATGTTGAATGTAACGGTGTATGGATCGTCGCTTGGCACGGGAGTTACAACAACCTCAGGCTTTGGAAGAGTAACCTCGGGAAGTGTGAAAGTTGTTGTTGCGAAGCTCTGCTTCTTACCATCGGCGTCGCCAATACCTGATACAAGAACGCGAATCTCCTGACCTGCCATGCCCTTAGTATCAACGAACCAGTCTGTGAGCCACAACTCTGTAGGACCAGCACCCATCTGGATACCGAAGCTCATCATAGCGAAGTATGAGCCAGTGAACCAGCGCAAGTGATCCTCGTTGTTGTCGATAAGAGGCATAATCTGTGTCTGGAACTCAGACTCTGTACATACGAGGATGCAGTACTGCAATACGTCGTCAGAGGGAGTGAATGAGAGACATGCCTCAATAGGAGTGATGTCAGTAACCTTAATATCAACATTGCCCTCGAGAGTCTCAGCGGGGAGAGTCTCAACATAGATACGCTCGTAGTAACCTGTCCAGTACTTCTCCGAGTCGTACTCGTCGGGGTTGTTCTGCTGGTCGGTGTACCATGCTACCCAGTCGTACATAGGGTTGTAGTAGCCAGGCTGCCAGCCTGCAGGGTACCACCATACGGTGCTCTCCCAGTATGAGTCGTCATTAACGCGCTTTGACTTAATCTCGCCAGTCTCCTCGTCGATGTAGAGAACTGTACGCTCCTCGGTGTCGGTCATATACTCAAACTCACCAACCAAGAAGAAGCCAGGCTCGCCAGGAACTTTAGGATCGTAGAAGCTTGCACCTGAAAGGTTACCCTCAGCGTCGTAGATAGGATCGCCATCCTCGTCGCGCTCTACGCTGTGGTAGTCGTCGCAGATAACGGTCTTGTCTGTTGTAGTCCACTGCGCAGCGTTGTAGAGCAAGTTGTCGTAGGTGCCAGTGCCCATAGACTTCATGTAGTTGAACATGGCCATTGAGGAAGTAGAGTAGCGCAAAGCGTTGCCACGCTCCTTAACCTCCTCGGGAATCTGGATGTGTACAGAGAAACCATCGTACATGCGGTCAACAACTGTCAATACGTTGTCACCATAGCTTGTAGTGGTGAATTCCACCTTCTTAACCTCTTCGTAGATCTTGTCGTCTGCAAGGCGGAATGCGAAGAATACGGTGTATGTCTCGCCAGAATTGCAACCAGTGATTGTGATAGTGGTGTTAGTAACCTCCTCGGGGTTATTGATGGTTGTCTTGCGATCCTCACCCTGAAGGATTGCTGAAGCGGGAATCTCAGAGTCGCGCTGAACATATGCGAACTCCTTTACGTTCTGTGTTGTCACAACGATGGTGGCACCGCTTGCTGATGTCTCAGTTACCGCTACCTCCACCTTTGTCTCCTTCTTGCCTGGTGTAGGCACATCGGGAGTGGGTTTACATGCGCTCATTGCAAAGCCAAGCACAAGGGCGAAGGCTGCAAGCATGTAGTTTGCAAAGTTTTTCATGATTAATAATGTGTTTTTAATGTGTATATATGTTTTTATTTTCAATCAGTTATAGCGGACAAATATACAGATAATTTCTGAAACTCGCACTATTTCAATGTAATATTGTTGCATACTCTGCATTTTTATTCCGTAAGTATGCGAGTGATGACATCTAAAATGCGAGGAATATGGTTTTGTGTCGGAATGGCGGGGAAACAAAAAGGGCTGCTCAACATCTGTCAAGCAGCCCGTGATGCCCTAAACGGGAAGATTACTCAATTGCGCGGCAGCAGAGATTACGATCGCCGTAGCCGTTGTCAATCTTTGTTACATAGGGGAAGAACTTACCCTCGGCAATCCACTCCAAGGGGAATGCAGCCTCCTGGCGTGAGTAGGGGTGGTTCCACTCGCCTGCCAACTCCTTGGCGGTGTGTGGCGCGTTGACAACAACATTGTCGCAGTTGCCGCTCTCGGCAGCAGCCTCGCACTCACGCTTAATCTTGATGAGTGCCTCGATGAAGCGGTCCATCTCAGCCTTTGACTCTGACTCTGTAGGCTCAACCATCAAGGTCTCGTGTACGGGGAACGAGAGGGTAGGAGCGTGGAAGCCGTAGTCCATAAGGCGGTGTGCGATGTCGCCGCAGTCGATGTTGTAGTCGTGCTTGAAGCGTGTGAGGTCGAGAATCATCTCGTGACCTACGCGGCCAGTCTCGCCTGAGTAGTATGTGCGGTACTCGTGCTTCAAGGCTGACGACATGTAGTTAGCATTCACGATAGCCATCTCTGTTGAGCGACGCAAGCCCTCGAAGCCGAGCATGCGGATGTAGCCATAGGTGATGGGCAACAACATCGCTGAACCCCATGGTGAAGATGATACAGCGGTGATACCCTCCTCGCCACCAGTCTCCATGAGTGAGTGTGTAGGCAAGAACTTAACGAGGTGCTCTGCAACGCATACGGGGCCAACACCAGGACCACCACCGCCGTGAGGCATAGCGAAGGTCTTGTGGAGGTTGAGGTGACATACGTCGGCGCCGATGAAGCCAGGGTTGGTGAGACCCACCTGTGCGTTCATGTTCGCACCATCCATATATACCTGACCGCCAGCGTCGTGTACAGCGTCTACGATGTCGCGGATGCGGCTCTCGAATACGCCGTGTGTTGAGGGGTATGTTACCATCAAGCCGCAGAGCTCCGATGCGTGCTCCTCGGCCTTCTTCTTCAAATCCTCAACATCAATGTTACCATTCTCGTCGCACGCCACGATAACAATCTTCATGCCCGCCATAGCAGCAGATGCGGGGTTGGTGCCGTGTGCTGATGATGGGATGAGGATGATGTTACGGTAGCCCTGACCGCGGCTCTGGTGGTATGCACGGATCATAAGGAGGCCTGTGTACTCGCCCGCAGCACCCGAGTTGGGCTGCAAGGTACAACCTGCAAAGCCTGTGATTGTTGCGAGGTAGCTCTCGAGGTTCGAGATAAGCTCGCGGTAGCCCTCTGTCTGGTCAGCGGGGGCGAAGGGGTGAATGTTCTGGAAGCCAGCAAGTGAGAGTGGCTGCATGAGCTGCGCTGCGTTGAGCTTCATGGTACAAGAGCCGAGCGAAATCATAGAGTTCATCAACGAGATGTCGCGCAACTCGAGGCGCTTGATATAACGCATCATCTCGGTCTCTGTGCGGTATGAATTAAATACCTTCTCGGTGAAGAAGTCGCTCTCGCGCGCCACTTCAGATGCGATAGCGGGCTCCGCACGCTTTAATGTCTTTGCCTTCTTACCGCGTGCCTCGGCGAAGATGTCGACAATAGTCTGCAACTCTGCATCTGTAGTAACCTCGTCGAATGACATGCGTACGCACTCGTCAGTGGGGTAGAAGAGGTTAATCTCGCGTGCAAGGGCGATGTCCTGAATTACCGATGCCTCTGCCTCAACCTCGAGCGTGTCGAACAAGCTCTTTGTGCGTACAACGTATCCCATAGCCTCCAAAGCCTCCTTAACGGTAACGGCTGCGGTGTGAGCATTGAGTGCGGCGCGCTGGAGACCCTCCTTACCATTATATATACAGTAGAAACCTACCATCCACGCCATCCACGCCTGTGCAGTACAGATGTTCGATGTAGCCTTCTCGCGCTTGATGTGCTGCTCACGCATCTGGAGTGACATGCGGAGTGCCTTGTTGCCAAGACGGTCGATAGATACGCCGATGATACGGCCAGGCATCTGGCGCTTGTAAGCGTCGCGTGTAGCCATGTAACCTGCGCTTGGACCACCCATACCCATGGGGCAACCGAGGCGCTGTGTAGTACCTACGGCGATGTCTGCGCCCCACTCTGCGGGTGACTTCAAGAGTGCCAATGAGAGGAGGTCGGCAATGGCAGTAACGGTGATGCCTGCCTCGTGAGCCTTGGCTGTGAAGGCTGCATAGTCGCGCACCTCGCCATTTGCTGCGGGATACTGCACGATAGCACCAAACTCCTTGCCTGTGAACTCGTACGAAGCGAAGTCGTCACGGATGATCTCGATGCCGAAGGGCTCAGAGCGTGTGAGCAATACATCGAGTGTGTGTGGGAAGATGTTCTCGTCTACGAAGATCTGGTTGCGACCCTGCTTAACGGCCTCGCGTGAGCGCAATGCGTACATCATGAGCATAGCCTCGGCAGGTCCTGTAGCCTCATCGAGAAGGGAGCAGTTTGCCACCTCCATGCCTGTGAGCGAGAGGATAGCGGTCTGATAGTTGAGCAATGCCTCAAGGCGGCCCTGTGAAATCTCAGCCTGATAGGGAGTGTATGATGTGTACCATGCGGGGTTCTCGAAGACGTTGCGTGTAACGACTGCGGGAACAGCATTGGGGTAGTAACCCATACCGATGAATGAGCGGAATGAGCGGTTCTTGGCCGCAAGCTCACCGATGTGTGCTGCATACTCATACTCGCTCATCGCTGCGGGAAGGTCGAGATCCTTCTTAAGACGGATATTCTGTGGGATTACCTGCTGCAAAAGCTCCTCAACTGAAGCTACGCCAATTGTTGCGAGCATCTCGCGAAGGTCATCCTTGGTGTTAAGACCGATGTGACGGTCTACAAAGCTGTCAAAGGTTTTCATTTTAGCTTAAAAGTTTTATGTTGTTTTTGGTTTAATACTTAAATGAACTACCACCGATAAACTCCCTGAGTAGCGAGGTGGGCGGTATTTCGTCGGGCTCGATAGGCACGAAGTTGTCCAGAAACTTTAGCATACGCTTTGCCTCGGCATACTCGGGTGCGGTGTCGGGTACCTCGCGGAGCACAGGCTCGGCAATGGCGCGGAGCACCGATATCTCGTAGAAGAGCGACGAGTTGAACATCACGTTGGCATTCTCCTGATAGGGGAAGATGTGCTTCTCCTCGCCACGGCGTACCGAGGGCCACATTTGGAGTGTGCGCAGGGCGTTGTTACCGCGTGTGGCATGGTCGCGGATGGTGCGACGGAGCATGCGATTGTCCGAGGTGGGTATGCGCGAGAAGTTATCCATCGCCACCGATGTGAAGCACGAGATATAGATTTTGAACTTGCTGCCATCTGCTATACCTGGTGTTAGGCGGGGGTTGAGGGCGTGGATACCCTCCAAGATGAGTATCGAGCGGTCGGTGAGCTTGAGTGGGTTTTCGTGCCACTGTCGCTTTCCCGATATAAAGTCGTAGCGTGGAATCTCAACGCTCTCGCCCGCAGCAAGGCGCTGCAAGTGGTCGTTGAGTGTTGCGAGGTCGATAGCCTCCAATGCCTCGAAGTCGGGCTTGCCATCCTCGTCCAGCGGTGTCTTGTCGCGGTCCACGAAGTAGTCGTCCAGGGCGATAAGCACGGGGTCGAGACCCAAGACGCGCAACTGCACACCGAGGCGCTTCGAGAAGGTTGTCTTGCCACTCGACGAGGGACCCGATATGAGTGCCATGCGCACGCCACGCTCCTTGTTTGCCTCCGAGATGGCGCGTGCTATGTTTGCAATCTTATTCTCGTGGAAGGCTTCGGCAATCTTGATAAGCTCCGAGGCGTCACCCTCCATCACGCGGCGGTTGAGCTCACCCACCGTGGGCACACCCATGATGTCTATCCACTGCTGGTACTCGTGGAAGATGTCGAACATCTTGTCGAGGTGTATGTTCGTAGATACAGCCTCGGGGTTGCTGCGCTCGGGCAGAGCAACATAGAAGCCGTTGTAGTAGGGTGCGATATCGAAGTGGCGCACATAGCCCGATGAGGGTGCCAAAGCGCCGTAGAAGTATCCGGGCATCTCGCCGAGGTAGTTCACCGTGCGGTAGAGGTGTGGGCGTGTCTCGAGCAGGTCGAGGCGGTCGTCAAAGCCATAGCGTGCATACTCCTCTGCCACCTCCTCTGCGAGGCGCTTGCGGCGTGTGATGGCGAGGTCGCGCTCCACGATGTCGGTCATGCGCTGTTTCATGAGTGCCAACTCCTCGGGTGTTGGTACTACGCCATTCTCGAACTGGGCATAGAAGCCACTGCCGAGGGTGTGACGTATGCGCAACTTACGCTCGGGGAAGAGCTCCGTGGCGGCCATCTGCATGACAAAGGATATGGTGCGCTGATATACGCGGTAGCCCTCATAGTGGCGCACATCGAGGAACTCCACGGTTACGGGCTTGAAGATGCGGTAGCTAAGCTCCTTGTAGCGGTTGTTCACGCGAGCCACAAGGATGGGGTAGGGGCGCTCGAAATCGGCTTTGGCGAGCACCTCCATAAGCGAAGTGCCCATCTCGACATCCATCGTAACGCCGCTATTCACAAGGCGAAGTGTTATAGTCTCCTTCATTTTCTACCTCTTTTTAATTAATTCGAGGGTAAAGATAGTAATTTTTTATAACTTTGTAGCAACAAAACGCTACAACTTATGCAAAAAAATCTAATTTTTATACTGTCGGCACTTCTCATGCTTGTGTCGTGCGCGCAACCAAAGAGCGCCGAGGAGAGCCATATATATATCATCTCGACAAACGACATGCACGCCAACATCGAGGCTATGCCTCGTCTGGCAACCCTTGTCGAGGAGTTCGAGGCGAAGGGCGAGGTGGTGCTTGTTGACTCGGGCGATAGGGTTACGGGTAACGCCTATGTCGATGATGATGCCGAGCCAGGCATACCGATGATAGAGCTTATGAACGAGGTGGGCTACGATGTCGTAACGCTTGGCAACCATGAGTTCGACAAGGGTCGCGAGGTGCTCTATGCCATGGTCGATGCCTCGGAGTTCGAGTGGGTATGCTCGAATATCTCGGATGCCGAGGGCAGCGGATTTAGTCCCTATGTAACCGCTACCATTGAGGGTGTGGATATCGCGTTTGTGGGCGTTGTAGCAACTGATTTTAATGGTCGCCCCATGGGTGGTGACTCTTCGTATGTGGGCTTCAGTTTTACCGACGATGTCACAACCTCGTTTGAGATGGGCGAGAGCCTCTCTGATAAGGCCGATTTCGTGGTGCTCCTCTCGCACATGGGCAACGACATGGATACTCGCCTTGCGGAGATGTCGGCGCAGTACGACTGGATTGCTGGAGGCCATAGCCACGATGTGGTGAACGAGCCTACAAATGGCGTTCATATTAGCCAGAATCGCAAGGATATACGCTATGTTACGGTTGCCGATATTGCGATTAAGGACGGCGCGATTTTGAGTGTTGACTATTCGCAGATTGAGACAGCGAACTATGCAGAGGATGAGAGTGTTATGGCGATGGTTAAGGCTATTAAGGAGCGCGACCTGGGGCTCAATGCCGTGGAGGCTTATGCCAATGCTCACGCCACAAAAGATGGCATCGCGAACTTCACTTGTGACGCCCTTTTGCACTACCCCTACGATGGCGGTTTTGTGCCCGAAATTGTCTTCTACCACTACGGCGGTGTGCGCCTCTCGCAGATTGAGGAGGGCGACATCAAGCGCGTGGATATTCTCAACAACGACCCCTTTGTTTCGACTATCTATGTTGGCGAGATGAGCCTCGATGAGATACGCCGTTTCATCCTCGAGAAGTACAATAATGGCACGCCAGAGAAGCCCGATAAGGAGTCGCACTACGCCTACTTCCGTTCGAACGCGCCCTACGAGATTGTGGTTGGCGAGGATGCGGATGCCGTGGATATTCGCTTCGATTTGGCTTCGCGCACCTATCGTGTTGCGATGTGTAACTATATCGCTGAAAACTACCTCGATAAGGAGGTCTTGGCGCGCTGCCTGAGGGAGGTGGATGTCACCGTTCGCGAGGCTATGTTGCGCGAGGTGCGCTCGTTTGGCGAGGCGGGATTTACTCCCGACAATAGTGTATATCAGGTTGAAGTAAAGGAGTAATAACTATGTTGGAGACTACATTTCAGCGTGAACTTATAGAGGCGGGATGTGACGAAGCGGGACGCGGTTGTCTCGCAGGCTCGGTATTTGCCGCTGCGGTAATCCTTCCGCCCGATTTTCACCATCCGCTGCTCAACGACTCGAAGCAGATGACAGAGCGCCGACGCAACCAGCTGCGTGAGATTATCGAGCGCGAGGCCCTCGCATGGCATGTCGCCGAGGTCACTGCCGAGCGCATCGACCAGATAAACATTCTGCACGCCTCAATCGAGGGTATGAACATCGCGCTCAAGGCGTTAAGCACCACGCCAGAGTATATCGTTGTGGATGGCAATCGCTTCCATACCGACCTTGCAACGCCTTGGCGCACAATAGTTAAGGGCGACGGCAAGTATGCCAATATCGCTGCGGCCTCGGTGCTTGCCAAGACCCACCGCGACGAGTATATGATGCGCATAGCCGAGGAGTATCCGATGTATGGCTGGGCAAAAAACAAGGGCTACCCCACGCGTGAGCATAGGATAGCCGTAAGGGAGTATGGGCTCTCGCCCTATCATCGTAAGACGTTTAACGTCTCACCAGAGCAACTCGAGTTATTTTAGCGGCGCTTTGCCTCCTTGCGGGGTGCGAGCTTGGGCAACACCACAACATTGCGTGCCTCTTCGCGGCCATCTTCCACGGTCACGACCTCGTACTCCACACGCCAGTTATGCTTGAGCGTGCGGTAGCCATCTGTCGCAATAGCGGTGTAGTGGACATAGACATCCCTCCCCTCATCGGAGGTGATAAAGCCGTAGCCACGCTTGTCGTCGAACCATTTTACACGCCCTGTCATAGATGAATGTTGTTAGTTTTGCAGTTCAAAGTTACGAAATTTATCGCACGAGTCAATACTAAGCGTGCAAAAAAATGCGTTTAATTTGTAGATTTGCGTAAAAAGATGTATATTTGTGCATCATAGAGAATGATAAACGACTAAAATATAGTAGGGTATTATGAATGCAAAATGGAAGATAGCTATTCTTGCGATGCTCGGTCTTTCGACTGCAGCATGCTGTAGCACAAAAAAGGCTAAGAAGAGTGAGGACCCAAAGCCCGTAGAGGTTGAGGATCAGATGGAGGACCCACGCGTTATGCTTATGTATGGCGTTCCATTCCCCGATGGCCAGGTAGCACGTCCCGTTGAGGAGGTTAAGGAGTCTGATGAGCAGGGTGTTCCCTTCCCTGATGGTGCTGTTGTACACCCCATCTCTGAGGAGGAGGCAAAGAAAGTTATCGAGGAGTTGAAGGCTGAGGAGGCTGCAAAGAAGGCTGCCGAGCAGGCTGAATAATCCTTTACGAACTAACATAACTACTCTTTACAGGTGAAAGGAAAGAGATTGGGCATCCGCAAGCACCTCGGTCTCAAGCTATTCAAGGGACTATACGATGGTGTTGTGGAGCGCCACGAGTTGCGTACACTCTTCTGGGAGTGTACGCTTCGTTGTAATTTGAAGTGCCGCCACTGCGGTAGCGACTGTCGTGTTGATGTGTCGCAGGCGGATATGCCTTTGGCCGACTTCCTTAAGGTGTTGGACGAGGAGGTTACGCCCAACGTGGACCCTGCGAAGGTGCTCATCATCTTCTCGGGTGGCGAGGTGCTTGTGCGCAAGGACCTCGAGGAGGCGGGACGCGAAGTCACGAAGCGCGGCTATATGTGGGGCATGGTGACAAATGGCATGAGCCTCACGCGTGAGCGTCTGCACTCGCTCGTTGCTGCGGGCTTGTGCACGGTGTCGGTAAGTTTCGATGGCTTCGAGGATGTGCA
Source organism: Alistipes sp. (assembly GCA_045645705.1). Lineage (GTDB taxonomy): Bacteria > Bacteroidota > Bacteroidia > Bacteroidales > Rikenellaceae > Alistipes. Next base: position 26,070 of record JAZRJJ010000061.1, read on the forward strand.
TAACTACATCCGCCAGAACCCCGATAGCTTCGAGCGTGCACGCCAGGCGGTAGCTAATATCCGTGAGATTGAGGGACTTACCTACGATGTCATAACTTGTGCTACGCCCGCTATCATGGATAGATTGGAGCAGTGGAAGGAGTTCCTCATTTCGGAGGGCATCACACGCTGGCGCATCTTCTCGGTATTCCCCGCGGGCCGTGCCAAGCGCGACGAGACGCTGCACCTAAACCCCGAACAGTTCCGCACGCTTATGGAGTTTATCCGCAAGACGCGCAAAGAGCGTCGCATCAACCTCAGCTATGCCTGCGAGGGCTTCCTCAGCGGCTATGAGACCGAGGTGCGCGACCACTTCTATATGTGTACTGCGGGCGTTACGGTGGCCTCTATTCGTGTCAATGGCGATATCTCGGGCTGCACCAGTGTGCGTGGTAACTATGCGCAGGGCAATATCTACCGCGATAGTTTCTGGGATGTATGGCAGAATAGATTTAAACCTTTCCGCGACCGCGAGTGGACGAAGCAGGATGAGTGCGCCGACTGCAAGGTGTGGGAGTTCTGTCGTGGTGGAGGTATGCACCTGCGCGACGATGAGGGCAAACTAATGTACTGCCACTATAAAATGTTAAAGTAGGGATTGAAATTGCAATCCCTACTTTTTTTGTTATTTGAGTGTTACGCAACGGTTTACAAGCGGTGTGTCGGGCGTTGTGAAGGCTTGCTCCGTGTCGCCTACCCACTCCGTTGTGATGCGTGTGGCATCTATGCCGTTATTGACGAGGTAGGTCATGACGCTCTCGGCGCGCTCCTTCGATAGTTGCATGTTGCGCTCGGCGCTACCTGTCTCCCTGTCGGCATAGCCCGTAACCATAATCGGAGAGTCGCAGTCGGCCATCGCAGCGATATAACTATCGAGGGTTGCATGAGCATACTCCGTGAGCGTAGCCTCACCAATGGTGAAGAAGACGACGCCCTCACCCGTGTTGTGACACTTCGCAGACACGGGTTTTTGTGCGCTCTTTGCCGCGGCGAGCTCGCTTTTGAGGCGGTTGTTGTCGCTCTCCAATGCCTTTGCGCTCTCTGCGAGGTTTGCAAGGACCACATCCGTTGCGAGTATCTCCTCCTCGAGGCCCACGATAGCGGCGATGTAGCCGTCGACATCAGCCTGTGAGTATGCGGGAGTCCACACGCGCTTATTGAAGCGGTAGGCGACACCCACCGATGCCGAGAGACCCACGGCCACGCGGTTGCCACTTATAATCTCTGCGGGGAGAGAGCCCTCGCGGAAGAACCATGAGCGCAGGTCGAGCTCTATGTCCCACTGGGGCGTGATATGGAATTTGCTCAAGAAACCCGTTGTGAAGGCATATTCGCCAGTGTAGGAGCCCGCAGACTTATCCGTAAACGAGAGGGCGTTATATCCGAAGCCCATGTACGATACCGCGCTGTATATGCGGTCGGGGCGGTAGCCGCCAATCCAGTTCGACATGTTGATAAGGATGTCGCCGTGCACATAGAGGTATGGCGTTTTGAAGATACCCTCGCCATACTTGGGCTGGTTGTAGGAGTAGTTCTGGAACTCGCCACCATCGACCTGCAGGCGCACGCCCATAACGGGCACTATCCACTTCACGGCCGAGATGTTGGCATTCCAGCCCACACGGTTGAAGAACTTACCTGGGTCATCCCCAATGTTTCGTCCCACCTGCAGCATCGAGGCACCACCACCTGCGGCAATCTCCCAGTTATCCCAGAAGCGATTTGTCTCATATCCACGCCATGCGCGGGGTCGCTCCCACTCCTCGACCGAGACTATGTACTCTTGGGTCGTGGCTATGGGCTCTTGTGCCGATACTATCGTTGTCGCAAACGCGACCACCAATAAGAGAAGTAAAACTTTTTTCATAGACGTAAGCATTTTTGTTGTTCTACACGATTTTCGCGCAATGCTCATCATTCATTTTTCGTGCCACGCCTGATGAATAAAAAAAGAGAGCCTCGACCATTGTCGAGACTCTCCTTCAATATTTAGTCTTTTCTATAAGACTTAGTTGCACTTTGAGTAGCCGCAGGCCATACAAGTGAGGCAACCGTTCTGGTATGCCATGTTCTCCTGACCACACTGTGGGCAGCGACCCTTACCGCGGGTACCATCCTTGATGTACTGCTTCAACGCGCGCTCCACACCATTCTTCCATGTGTTGATGGTCTCCGAGTCGAGGTGCAAGCCGTCAACGAGCTGAACAACCTTGTCGATAGGCATGCCGTAGCGCAATACGCCAGAGATGAGCTTCGCGTAGTTCCAGAACTCCTCGTCGAAGAGGCGTGAGATACCACCGATGGTGTTGATATAGCCGTAGCGGTCCTGATACTGGAAGTCGTAGCGCTTGGTGCCATCAGCCTCGGTAACCTTGAGGATGTTACCATGAGTGATGGTCTTGGGGATGTACATAGCATCCTCCTCAATCTTACCAGTGAAAATCTCGTATGGGCGGTCATCCTGCTTACCTACGAAGGCAATCCAATCCTCCTTGCCGTTCTTGAAGCGTACGATGTCGGCAGGGATAGACTCGGGACGACGCAAGCTGTTAGCGTTTGAGCAGTTCTTCTTGTTCTTATCCTTCGAGTTAACGTCGAGCAATACGCCATCGCGGCAGCCGTCACGATATACGGTGATACCCTTACAGCCACACTCCCATGCAGTGCGATATACATCTGCTACGAGCTCCTCGGTAACCTCGTTGGGGAGGTTTACGGTAACAGAGATAGAGTGGTCCACCCACTTCTGGATAGCGCCCTGCATCTTAACCTTCGCAACCCAGTCGATGTCGTTTGCCGTAGCCTTGTAGTAGGGCGAAGCCTTGAGCCACTCGTTGAGCTCCTCCTCCTTGATTGTCTGGAGCTTGGTGGTGTCGTAGCCGTTAATCTCGAGCCACTTAACAAACTGGTGGTGGAACACGAAGTACTCAACAAACTTCTCGCCTGTCTCGTCTACGAACGATGCAACCTGGTCCTTGTCCGATGGGTTAATCTTACGACGACGCTTGTATACGGGGCGGAATACGGGCTCGATACCCGATGTTGTCTGCGACATGAGCGATGTAGTACCTGTAGGCGCGATGGTGAGCATGGCGATGTTACGACGGCCATACTGCTTCATCAACTCGCGCAACTCGGGAGCTGCCTCGCATACGCGCTCAACCATGGGGTTGCCCTGCTCCTTCTCGAAGTTGTAGACGCCGAATGCGCCACGGTCCTTCGCCATCATTGTAGAGGCGCGGTATGCCTCCACTGCGAGGGTCTTGTGTACATTTACTGTAAAGTCGATAGCCTCGTCCGAGCCGTAGCGGAGGCCGAGTGCTGCCAACATATCGCCCTCAGCGGTGATGCCAAGACCTGTACGGCGACCCTTGAGCGCCATATCCTTAATCTTCTTCCAGAGCTCGAGCTCTACGCGGCGTACATCCTCATCCTCGGGGTCTGAAGCAATCTTGTTGATGATAAGCTCCACCTTCTCAAGCTCGAGGTCGATGATGTCGTCCATGAGGTGCATAGCCATTGCCACATGCGTCTTGAACTTTTCAAAGTTGAACTTCGCCTCCTTTGTAAAGGGTGCGTCAACATAGCTCAAGAGGTTAAGCGCCAAGAGGCGGCAGCTGTCGTAGGGGCACAATGGAATCTCGCCACATGGGTTTGTAGATACTGTGCGGAAGCCCTCGTCAGCGTAGCAGTCGGGCACACTCTCGCGGATGATGGTATCCCAGAACAATACGCCAGGCTCTGCCGACTTCCACGCGTTGTGGATAATCTTTGCCCAGAGCTTCTTCGCGTCGATATCCTGTGTGTAGATAGGTGCGTCGCTGTTAATGGGGAACTGCTGACGGTATGACTCACCCGCCAATGCAGCACGCATAAAGTCGTCATCTACCTTGATAGATACGTTCGCACCAGTCACCTTGCCTGTGTCGACCTTTGCGTCGATGAAGCGCTCAGCATCGGGGTGCTTGATAAGCAACGAGAGCATCAAGGCGCCACGACGACCATCCTGCGCAACCTCGCGTGTAGAGTTAGAGTAGCGCTCCATGAATGGCACGATACCTGTTGAGGTGAGTGCAGAGTTAAGTACGGGGCTACCAGTGGGGCGTATATGCGAGAGGTCGTGACCCACGCCACCACGACGCTTCATGAGCTGCACCTGCTCCTCGTCCATGCGGAAGATACCGCCGTAAGAGTCGGCGGGGTTCTTGTGGCCGATAACGAAGCAGTTAGAGAGTGATGCCACCTGGAGGTTGTTACCGATACCTGTCATAGGACCACCCTGTGGGATGACATAGCGGAAGTGGTCGAGCAGGTCGAAAATCTGCTCCTTAGACAATGGGTTGGGGTAGTTACGCTCGATGCGCGCGAGCTCGCTTGCGATACGGTTGTGCATATCGCGGGGCGTAGTCTCGTAGATGTTGCCGAACGAGTCCTTCAATGCGTACTTGCTCACCCACACCTGTGCGGCGAGTTCGTCACCTGCGAAATACTCCTTTGAAGCCGCTACAGCGTCCTCGTACTTCACGGTGTTAAGCTGTTGATTGTTAGGTTTTTGAGTCATAATTGTATATCGTATATTTATTTTATTCCATTGTCCGTAGTGCCCTCTCGCTCTCCACAAATGCGCACTTCGAGTGTACAAAATTCGTGATTTTTCGCGGGATTACCCAATTTTTGTGCAACTATTTTTTCGACACTTTATTCACAAAAAATAAAAAGATGCGCCACAGCTATCTGTAACGCATTTTTTACTAATTAGCATTGCGTGTGATTAGCCGTAATCCGTATTTGAAAAGCAGCACTCCGATAACCGCTGCGACGATGCCGACCATAGCACCGAGGAGAATGTCCTGGGGGAAGTGGCAGGCGAGGTATATGCGCGAGTAGCAGATAAGTATCGCTACCGCTGCCATCGCCACGCTGAACCAGCGCTTGCCAACAACCACCGATGAGAGTATCGCTATGGCGGTGATTGTGGATGTGTGTCCCGAGACGGTGCCGTAGAGGTTGCCTGTGTAGTAGCCGTTCGCCACAAAGTCGAGACCCTCGAGCGTGTGCTGTGGGCGTAGGCGTGCGGGGAACGACGGCCACAAATCCTTGAGTGGGCCCTGGTGCTTGAAGATGCCCGCAACCAAGTCGGCAAAGAGTATCGCTGTGCCAATAGCCACGGCGAAGGCGATAATGCCACGCCATGAGTAGCGTCGCCACACTAAATATATAATAAGTATATATAGGGGTATCCACATCGCCATGCCCGATATCTCTGTCATGGCGTTGTCGAGCCATACTGGGCCGTCGAAGTTAAGCGCCTCGAAAAGCCCCCAATCCCAAGTTACATTATTCATAGATATAGAGGTAGTCAATTAATAGTCTGCATACATTGGTAGTCCCGCTGCCACGCCAGTCTCGGCTACGAGCATCGCGCTGCACTGCATCACAATCCAGATTACGGCCACTATGAGCAGCCACTGTCCCACAAAACCCGAGCGTGTGACCATGCGCTGCACGGCGTCGTTGAAGCTCTTGGGAAGGAAGTGTAGCACATATCCTATGTACATGATGACCATAGCCACGCCCGATGCCTCAATCGAGGGTATGATGTCCTCCAAGCGGAAGTTGGTGGCTATGCGGTTAATCATGTCGAGGCATAGCTCGAAATCCTCAACACCCATCTTGGGTGCCTGCTGTGCCGAGGCGAAGAGCAGCCAGCCAAAGGCAACGATGTGTAGGGTGATTAGCGTAGCGCCGAAGCGTATGATGGGGTGCATCTCTGCGCCCGTCTTCTTTGCCCAGGGGATTATCTTTAGCCATATCTTGTGTAGCGCAAGTGCCAGACCGTGGAGCACACCCCAAGCCATGTAGCAGATGCTCACACCATGCCATAGACCACCGAGCACCATCGTAAGGAAGAGGTTTACGTAGGTGCGGAACGAGCCGCGGCGGTTGCCTCCGAGGGCTATGTAGAGGTATTCCTTGAGCCATGTAGAGAGCGATATATGCCAGCGGCGCCAGAACTCCGTAATGGTAGCCGACTTGTAGGGGGCATCGAAGTTGTCGGGCAGGCGGAAGCCCATCATGAGCGCCACGCCCACGGCGATGTCGGAGTAGCCCGAGAAGTCGCAATATATCTGCAGCGTGAAGCCGTAGATGGCAAGTAGTGCCACAACGCCACTATCGCCCAACTCGCCCTTGAACGCGGGGTTGACAAACAGCGCACCCAGCGCCGATGCTATAACTGCATACTTCAATAAGCCTCCTGCTATGAGCGTGACCGCACGGCCGAAGTCCTCGCGCGTTACATTCACCTCGCGAGCCTCTATCTGCGGGATGAAGTCCTTGGCCTTGACCAATGGGCCGAGGAACATCTTGGGGAAGAAGGACAACAAAAAGAGGTAGTCCATAAAGTGGCGTAAGGGCTTAATCGTGCCACGCGATATATCTACAACATAGGCTATCGACTGGAAGACGAAGAAGGATACACCCGCGGGTACGGCTACAGCCTCGAAGTTGAGCACGCCCTCAATATAGAGGTTGTCCAAGAGGCCGACGAAGAATCCCGTAGCCTTGAAGTATGTGAGTATCGCGACATTTATGATGACGCTAAGTGCCACCCAACCGCCTGTGCCTTTGCCCTTTTCGCGGCGGCGTGCCACGCACTTGCCAATGATATAGTCACTGAGCGCCACACCACATAGCAGCAGTAGGTAGATGCCCGAGAGCTTATAGTAGAAGTATAGCGAGAAGAGCGTGACATACCATGTGCGCAGATTGGGGCGGCGCTTGATGATGATATATCCCAGCGCAAACAGGAAAAAGGCAAAGAGGAAGAAGCCCGTAGAGAGTGTGAGGGGTGCTGCGGGGTCATACTCCATGAGCGACACCACACGCTGCCAAAGGCTACTATCGAACTTCAGAAACTCCATAGTTACTCCTCGCTGTTATTTTTGTTGTCGGCCTTGCCCTGCCAGTCGATAGAGTCGACGATGGGGCCCACGGCATTAAGGGCTCTCTGGAGTAGCATGTTGCGCTCCATTTCGCGCTGTAGCTGCTCCTCGTAGATGCGCAAAGCCTCGAGGCGCTCCTCTTCCTCCTTGGTGCAGAGGGCGTTGTAGACGCGCTGACAGATAGCATCCGTAAGGGCCGAGGCAATTTTGCGACCTCCAACATAGTTGATGTGGGTGTAATCCTTTGCCGCCCAGCCGTTGGATACGAATTTGGGCATGCCACCGAGGTTCTGCATCACGCGCGAGGTATTCCAGAATACCACTTTGCAACTATCTGCCGCAGCGCGCTGATACGATGTCAGTGCATCCACCGAGCCGATGGGTTCGTAGGCATTTGTCTCGGCGTTCTTCACCCAGCGGTCACTAACGCCCATAACCACGATTGCGGCATTGGGGAAGCAGCGCTCGGCATAGGCAATCATATCGCGCACCTGGTCGCGGTACTTGGCATACACGCGCTGACCCTTCTGCATGATGTTCAGGCCATACTGCAATACCACGAGGTCGTAGCCGAGCATCTCATCCACCTGACGGTTTACCGTGGCGCTCGTGCCGAAGATGGCGTGGCCATTGTTGCTGCGTACCGAGAAGTTATCCACCGTAACGCCGCCCGCGCCCTCCATGGATGCTCCGTAGCACATCACGCTACCCTCGACCACGCGGAGGCGGATATCGTCGACAGCTCCCTCAACATATATCTCGCGAACGCGCTCATCGCCCGCAATCATAAACTCGTTGCGTAGTGTATCGCCGAGGATTACCTCCACGCGGCTGGTGTCGCGGCTGATAAGGAGTATGCGCGCCTGTGTGCATGAGTCGAGAGCAGGGTAGGCATTTGTCGCCTGCCAGCGTGTGGTGGCACCTGCGCGACCCTCGGCAAGGTAGCCCGAGACGAAGAGGCGCTCGCGCAGAGCCTCGGGTGCCTCCTTGGGCTTCATGATGCTGTATGTCTTCCAGTTGGATGATGCGCGCTTGATGCTCTTGCGAACCGTAGCGAAGGGTATGTCGGCGGGTATGAAGCCCGCACCACGGCCACCAAAGCGACTCTGCAGCTCCTCGCGGAGGTCGCATGTCACGATGTCACCCTCGACGAAGGAGTCGCCCATAAATGCTATGCGCACATCCTCGCCATTGGCAAGCTTCGAGATGAAGTTATCGAAGCGTGTTGTTGCGAGGGTATCGAAGTCCTCGAAGTCTACGATATTGGCGCTCGTAGGTAAAAACTCCTCGCTGCGCAGTGCTGCTCGCTGGGCTCTGGGTGTGCTCTCCACTATCCACTCGTAACGCACGGGGATAGGCTCGGGCATGGTGTCTATCTCGCAAATCTGTGCCTCGGCAACGGCAAGCTCCTGCTCCAATAGCTCGAAGTCGGCGGTGAAGTCCTCCATTGCGACCTCCTCGACTTCGTTATTTGCGGGGCGTAGCTGCGAGAGTATATCCACACGCTCGAACTCCATGCCGAAGATTTTGAACGCGGGAACAAAGCCGAGTGCCACCATGCCGAGAATCACGAAGAGCGTGAAACTCACAATGCGTATATTTGCCTTTTTGTTATTCATTTTGCGATATTACTTTGTAACGAGGTAGTACACATATGCCACATAGCACAGTAGGAATACTACGCCCTCGAAGCGTGTCATCTTGTCGCGGCCGATGACGAGTGCCGAGATCATCACAAGGGTTGCTGCAGCAAGCGTAACATAGATGTCAATCATCGTAACATCGCCCATTGAGAGTGGTGTGATAGTACCGCAGAGGCCGAGGATAAGTAGGATGTTTGCGATGTTTGAGCCAAGCACATTACCGAGTGCCAACGATGCGCGACCCTTGAATATAGCCACGAGGCTCGATGCCAACTCCGGAAGCGATGTACCGCCCGCAACAAGTGTGATGGCGATAGTAGACTTTGGAACACCCCACGCGAGTGCGATTGCCGAGGCGCTATCAATGAAGAGGTCGCCGCCAAAGATAAGACCTCCAAGACCCAAGATTATCCACACAGGGATGCGCCACAAGGGCATGGGCTTTGCGCTTGCCTCTGTCTCGGCGGGAGTGACTGCGGGAGCAGCCTGCATAGCCTTCTTATCCGAGCGTATGGTGAATAATATCATGACGATGTATCCCACGAGCAACAAGATGCCCTCCAGGCGCGAAATGTCCTGATTGATAAAAGTTGTTACAAGAAGCGCCAATGTTGCGGCGATGCAGATGGGGATGTCGCGGCGGATGTTGGTCTTGGTAAAGAGTATGGGCGAGAATACTGCGCACACACCAAGGATTGCCAAGATGTTGAATGTGTTAGAACCTACGACATTACCGATAGCCATTGCGCTCTCGCCATTGAGTGCCGAGATGAAACTTACCGTAAGCTCGGGCATCGAAGTACCCACCGCCACGATAGTAAGGCCCACGATAAACTCGGGCACATGAAAGCGTGCGGCCAATGCCACCGAACCATCGGTAAGCAACATTGCACCGACTATGATTAGAGCCAAAGCTCCTATAAGAATCAAATACTCCATAATTGGGTGTTAAATAAATAATTGGCAAAGTTATAAAAAAAAGTGGTATACATGACTATGTATAGAAAAAAAAGTGTGGGTAGATTTTACTCCACCCACACCCTTCTATAAGGTTGCAGTCGATTATCGGTTGATTGAAGCGCGAAGTGGCTTCGCTGCGGGCTTGGTGCTGAGCACTTTAAGGCTCTTGCTTGCGGTTGATGCACCGAATATCTTCTCGATAAGCTCGTTAACGGGGCGCTTTGTCGAAGCGTCGTAGTTGTACATGAATGGCTCCGAAATCCACATATCCGAGTAGTTACCGCGGTAGTCCATACATACGGCGCACATGACATAGAGTGTGCCATTCTCGCCTGTGAGGAGCTGTGTCTTGCCACATGGGTAGCTTACGAGGTCGGCAAATATCGCCTGCTCGCCATATACTGCAACCTCCTGTGCCGAGTAGATGCAGTAGAACATGTCCTGCGTGGGCTGCTCGGTGAATATCTCCGACCACATAGCATACCAGCCCATATCCTCGAACATAGCGTAGTTGTAGAAGTAGTCGGGGTCGTATGCCTCGAGCTCCGCAAGGCTGTAGGGGCCATTGTAGTCTACGCGCACCACGCCATTCTCACACTCGCTCTCGGCATCTGTCGTGAAGTCGTAGCGGAAGAGGTCTGTTGTGACCACGCCACCATAGTAGCCGTAAGCAAGAATCGAGTATGAGGTCTCGGGCTGCAAGGTGTTCAAGTGGCTGAATATCTCGCCGTGGAAAGAGTCCATTGAGAAGTTGTCGTTCAACCAGTCGATAATCTCGGCGTTAGAGCTCTCGGGTACCTCGTTGAATGGTACGATAGCCACGGTGTAATACTCGTTTGTTGAGGGTGTTATGGTGACATCTGCCACGCGTACATACTTGTTCTCAACCTTGATATCGAGGGTCATGTCCGAAGCACCAATAGCCTCTGTTGTGAAGTTCTTTATCTGGGGCTTTGACACCACCTGTGGCATGCCGTCAACCATATCCACGGCGTAGATTACCATAGCGTAGTTTGTGTCGCCCTTTAGAAGCTCGCTGTACTCTTCGTGGCCCTGGAGGCACATGAGTCCGATAATCTGGTCGGGTGCATAGCCCGAGGCCATAAGCTCTGCCATCATGTCGAGCCATACGCTTGAGATGAGCTTCGAGTAGGTGTCATCGGCAGGGGTTGTGCGATACATGTAGTCGCCCTCCTCGTACACTGTGAGGTAGTAGTAGCCATCCCAGTTTTGAGGTGTGATATCGTATGAGGCGTTGGGGCCATTAATCTCCACATCAATGTCAAACTCAACCTCTGTGAGCTCCTCGCTCTCGAGTATAACCATCTGATATGTAATGGGTGACGCCATCCAGTAGTCGGTGTTCTCCTCGTTGAACTCTATGGCGTAGACATAGAGCACATACTCCTTGCCTGGCACCATGCCTGTCCACTCGATAGACTGCTCGCCCTCGTATGCTATGTAGTTCATCAGGAAGAACTCGTAGAGGTAGGGCACATCATACTGCTTGGCAAGTGCCATCCAGTAGTTGTAGTCATCCTGGAAGAGCTCCTCGGCAGTTGTAATCTGCGCCGATAGGAAGTAGTCCACCTCGGCCATATAGGCGATGTAGGCGTAATCCTCGTTCGAGGGCTTAATTAGCGTAGAACAAGATGTTGAGCTCAACTTGGTCACCTCCAACTCGAAGGTTATTGCGTCAAACTGCGCCTGCTTAATCGTGATATATACGGTCTCGGCGTTGGGATAGGTGACGCGCAACTTTGTGTTGCGAGCCTCTGTTGTCTGGTTCTTGGCTACGTGGAAGGATAGCGCGTTGTTCTCTGTTGCGATGTCGGAAATCCACTCCGCCTCGGTAGATGCAACGATGTCGATGCCATCGATGCCGTTGTTGATGGTGTAGTGTAGCGTCACGTTGCTCTCTTCGCAACCGAGGTCAATGACATCCATGTCGAATTTCACCGATGTTGCGGTGTCGATAACATCGTCAACATCTGAAGGTTTGCACGACCACGACGCTGCGGCGAGCACGATTGTGGCGAGTGCTGTAAATAGTCTAAAGGTTGTTCTCATAGTCACGTTTTAAGTTCGATTTTCTTGTGCAAAGATATGATTTTTATTGCCATGGTGCAATGATGCGACGATATATTTTCACTTTTTTTTATATGGTGAGTCTTTTTGTTTTGCAATTTATTATTATATTTGCCACTTGAAGAGGTGTTTTTTTATAAAAAAGTTTATAAATTATGCTCCTCGACAGGCCTTTTGGTGTGCCTTTGAAATGAGAAAATAGAGAGAAAAATTTATATTACTAATTTAACTAACAAATTCTATGAGAACACTTAAGAATTTTTTGATGATGGGTCTTATGCCTATCATGGCTCTTGCGCTTCTTGTTGGTTGTAACGAGACTCCCGACGAGCAAAACAAGCCAAAGCCCATTGTAGAGAAGGATTGTACAATCAAGTTGGCTAAGACTTCAGTTTCTACAAGCCTTGCAGGTGGTTCATACCTCCTCGAGTACTCTATCCAGTACAATGGCGAGGGTGAGAATCCTCACAAGGCTGAGAAGATCTCTGCTGAGGCAGCTGAGTCTTGGGTTAAGGATTTCAACTATGGCATCGCAGGTGTACTTCAGTTCACTGTTGAGGCTAACCCCACTGACGCTGAGCGTGAGTGCTTGGTGACTGTTAAGTACCGCTACGCTGAGGATGTTGTCTTCACAGTTAAGCAGGGTGCTGCAGTTAAGGCTGGCTTCGCTTTGGAGAACGTTACAGTTACTTACTTCGACTACACTGTTGACGTAATCCCCGAGAACAAGACTTTGCCCTTCATCGTGATGTCGGCTTCTCCCGAGTACATCATCGCTTCAGGCTTCGAGACTGGCGAGGACTACTACGAGGATGACCTCGCATACTTCGGCTGGTTGGGTCAGTTCTACGGTCAGTCTGCTGTACAGATCATGCAGGAGCGTGCTAAGGTAGGTGACCAGCGTGGTATCACTGTTTCTAACGGTGCTTCAGGTGTGCCCTACACATTCTACTGCTACTACTTCGACTACGAGTCAGGTTCTTTGCTCTCTGACGTGGCATTCTTCACTGTTGAGACTGCTAAGCCCGAGAAGCAGGCGGTAGATTTCGAGATGAACTACGAGATTGTTGAGGGTACATTGGTTAAGGCTGATGTAACTCCTGTAGGCTACAATGGCGACTACTACTTCGATGTTCTTAACAGCATCCAGGTTAACGACTACCTCGAGAACCTGTCATTCCTTAACAACGACCCATCTCGTGTTGTTGAGTACTGGTGGGCAAACGCTGTTCAGGAGATGATGAAGGATATGTCTAGCGCAGACATCATCGCTAACTTCACTTGCGTTGGTAACTACGCTGACGGCACTCCTAAGAGCCACTACGAGTTCGAGCTTTTGGCTAACCACGACTACTACCTCTTCGCATTCGCTATGGAGGAGAACGGTCTCTGCTGCTCAACTCCCGAGGTTGTTAAGTTCACTACTGGTGATGTTGCAATGTCTGACAACGTGATTACTCCTGCTGTAAGCAAGCTCACTTCACGCACTGCTACATTCACATTCACAACAACTAACGACGACTACTACATCGCAGGTTGGGAGAAGGCATCTGACTGGGCTACTTACGGTAGCAACGACGCAGAGCGCCAGGAGTACCTCCTCTACAACATGAGCTACGAGCTCCTCAGCGGCAACGCTACAACAAACGTAATCAACCTCGAGCCTGAGACTGAGTATGTGCTCTACGCATTCGGTTCACGTGGTGGTGTCGCAACTACTTCACAGATCTTCACTCAGACATTCAAGACTAAGGGTACTAACGGTAGCGTATCTATCGAGCGTGTTGACCGTGGCTACTATGATGCTTCAGACTTCGCTGATAAGGCAGGTTACGAGTACTTGTCTAACTACGCAGGTATGGCTATCTTCCCAATTGAGGTAGCATTCAGCGATGAGAACCATGGCGATTACTTCTTCGAGACTTACAACTGGACTGGCCGTTATGAGAGCGAGTACTACAACGAGCAGCAGTATGTAGACGGTCTCGTATGGTCAATCAACCAGTACGGTTCAATGCCTATCACTCACACTTACACATTCCTTGAGTTCGGTGGCAAGTACGAGTTCGTGGCTATCGTATTCGATGCTGATGGTCAGATGTCAAAGCTCTACCGTGAGTGGATTGAGCCTACATACGATGGTTGCGGCAACGCTGATGACTACGTTGCATGGTGGGATGCTTACCAGCAGAGCCAGAACGAGGGTCCTAACCTCCAGAGCATCGTTTACAACGAGGTTGACGCAGATAAGCTCTTTGGCCAGAAGACTCAGAAGGGTCAGCGCGTTTCACAGATGACATTCTCTAACGAGCGTGTTCAGATGGCTGCAGACGAGGTTCTCGCTCGCTAATCTTGGACCATAAGGTTTATACAAGGGGCTGTGCGTTGCACAGTCCCTTCTTTGTTGTGATAAGGCATCATCTACTTCCGCTAACAAATTATCTCGGCAATGGGCAGTACGCTTTTGTACAGCCCATCGCCTCGATATTTGCCGAGCGTTGTATCTAATGCCTTCTGACAACAAAGGGCTTGCGTATATTATTGTTGTTAATGTCTGAAAAAAATACTACCTTTGTAGAAATAAAAAATTGAAGACCCTATGGCAGACAACTATCTCGAGAAACGTATGGAGGACTATCGCAACCAGCAGCCCGCAAAAAAGCGCGTGGCAACGCTGAATAAGTTGCTCAAGGCTAACCGCAGCTATCGTGGCTACGACGCAATGTTCGTGGTGCGCCCCGACCAGCTGCGCCGTATAATAGAGGTGGCGACGCTATGCCCCTCGGCACGCAACCAGCAGGTGTTGCGCTTCCGCCCCGTGCTTCATGACGAGGCGGCAACGGTACTGAAGCATATACGCCTTGGTGGTGCGCTGCCCGAACTGCATCTACCTTTTGCGGGTACAGAGCCCAATGCCTTCATTGTAATCTGCTCTACGGTTCCCGATAGCCACTATGTGAGCGTAGACCTCGGCATCGTGGCACAGTCGATGCTCCTGCAGGCCACGGAGATGGGCCTGGGTGGCATCTGCATAGGCGCCTTCGACCATGCCGAGATTAAGGAGGCACTCGCCCTGCCATACGACCCGTTGCTTGTCATTGCGATAGGTCGCCCCGCGGAGCGCATAGAGTTGGTGGAGTGTGGCGAGGGTGACTCGTTGACCTACTACCGCAACGATGGCGTGCACTATGTTCCAAAAATCAGAGTCGACGACCTAATTTTGAAGTAAACTATGAAGAGATTGCTAACTGCTATATTTATGCTGGTTGCCGCGGCAGCCATGGCGCAAGACCCATATTGGGAGAACCCCGAGATGTTTGCCGAGAACAAGCTCCCCGCGCGTGCTACGCTTATGCCATACCCCTCGGCAGATGAGGCTTTTGCGCGTGGCGAGTCCTCGTTTGTAAAGGATATTAGTGGCGAGTGGCGCTTCCATTGGAGTGCTACGCCAGCAGAGGCTCCCGAGGGCTTCTGGAGCGTAGACTACGACGATGAGGCGTGGGGTGTGATGCCAGTGCCAGGCAACTGGGAGATTAATGGTTGCGGATACCCTATATATACTAATGTTAACTACCCCTTCCAGAAGAATCCGCCATACATTCCCCACAACGACAACCCCACGGGCTGCTATCGCCACGAGTTTGACATCCCCCGAGAGTGGGATGGTCGCCGCATAATTCTGCACTTCGAGTCGGGTCTGGCGGCTATGCATGTGTGGCTTAATGGCGAGAAGGTTGGCTATAGCGAGGGTACAAAGACCGCCGTGGAGTTCGACATCACGCCATATGTCAAGCAGGACGGCAACCTCCTCGCCATAGAGGGCTACCGCTGGTGCGACGGCTCATACCTCGAGGACCAGGACTTCTGGCGCCTATCGGGCTTCGACCGCAAGGTCAAGGTCTATGCTGCGGGCAAGGCTCGCATCGCCGATATGTTTGCTATTGGCGACTTGGATAAGACATATAAGAGTGGTCTCTACGAAGCTACAATAGAGATAGATAATGCCGATGAAAAGCCCTTCAGTGGTAGGGTTGAGCTGTCGTTGCATGATGCGAGTGGCAAGGTTGTCAAGCGCCTCGCGCAGAGCGTGGCAGTGACAGAGAGTAGCGAGGTGACCTTCCGCTTCAAAGTGCCCAATGTCAAGAGATGGAGCCATGAGCACCCCAACCTCTACACCTCGGTGGTTACGCTCAAGGATGCGCAGGGTGCGGTGGTTGAGGCTGTGGCGTGCCGCACGGGATTTCGCAAGGTGGAGATAAAGGATGCGCAGCTGCTGCTCAATGGCCGCCGCCTGATGATAAATGGCGTTAACCTCCACGAGCACAACCCTGCAACGGGTCATGTCGTAACGCGCGAGTTGATGCTCAAGGATATTGAACTTATGAAACGCCATAACATCAATGCCGTGCGCACAAGCCACTATCCGCAGTCTACGGAGTGGTACGACCTGTGTGACGAGTATGGCATTTTGCTTGTCGACGAGGCGAACATCGAGGCACATGGCTGTGGTACGGGCTATGCCGCTGACTACCCCGAGTTCCACCCCTCACACCGCGCAGAGTGGAAGGCCGCGCACCATGACCGCGTGAAGTCGATGGTCGAGCGCGACAAGAACCACCCCTCGGTAATCCTTTGGTCGATGGGTAACGAGAGTAGCGATGGCGAGGTCTATGGCGAGATGTATGAGTGGATACACCAGCGAGATAAGACCCGCTTTGTGCAGCTTGAACAGGGTTATAGTGGCCCTCATACCGACATCAGTTGCCCCATGTATCCACCATTCAATGAGTTCAAGGCATGGGCAGAGCGCGCCGATGCCAAGAAGCCATACATAATGTGTGAGTTTGCCCACGCCATGGGTAACTCGACGGGTAACTTCCGCGAGTTCTTCGATGTCATGGAGGGTCACCCCCACATGCAGGGTGGCTTCATCTGGGACTGGGTAGACCAGGGTATTGACGCTATAGGTCGCGATGGTCGTCACTATTGGGCTTATGGTGGTGATTTCGGTGCGTGGATGTACACCCACGATGAGAACTTCTGCTGCAATGGCCTTGTGTCACCCGACCGCACGCCCCACCCAGGACTTATGGAGGTGCGCAAGGTCTATCAGGATATTGAGTTTGAACTTGTGAGTGAGGGTGTACTACGCGTATATAATAATATGCACGACACCGACCTCTCGGATTTCTATCTCTTCTATAACACGCGCCGAAATGGTGAGTATGTGGCTGTGGTCGAGGAGGTTGAGTTGCCTCGTTGCCCTGCGGGTAAGAGTGTGGATGTCGCCATAGATTACGCCACCGACGACTCGTTGGATGAGTGGACATTGACCGTATATGCCTGCTGCAAGGAGAAGCCAGAACTCCTCAACGAGGGGCACATCGTTGCCGAGGAGCAGTTTGTACTTCAGCCCTACCGCTTTCAAAATAGTGCGCCCGAGGGAGAATTGGAGATTGAAAGGAGCGAGGGCTGGGTTGTTGCCTATGCGGGCGACACAGGCATACTCTTCAACACTCGCACGGGTGCCGTTTCGCGATATGTATCGGCGGGTCGCGACCTTATGGCGCAGTTGCCCGAGCCATGGTTCTGGCGTGCAATGACAGATAATGACTGGGGCGAGGGTTTCCAGCGCACTGCAAATGTCTGGCGCACGAATCGCCGTAAGTCGTTGGGCGCTAAGGTTGAGGAGTATAGCGATAGGTTGGTCGTGACGGGCGAGTACTACCTTGTGGATGCTCCATCGTACTACACCACCACCTACACCTTCCGTGCCGATGGCTCGCTGCAGGTTGAGGTGAAGTGGAAGCGTGATGGAGAGTATGTCCCCGAGTTGCCCCGCTTCGGTATGCGTATGATATTCCCTGCTGATTATAAACACTTTACATACTACGGCCGTGGACCATGGGAGAACTACTCGGATAGGTGCGAGTCGGCCTTCTTGGGTCGCTATGAGCAGTCTACCGACGAGCAACTCTTTCACTATGTGCGCCCACAGGAGTCGGGTAATAAGAGCGATGTGCGTTGGCTGGAGCTTACAAATGATGAGGGTATCGGCATCCGTGTGGAGGGCTTGCAGCCACTGAGTGTGAGTGCTATGCCGTACCGCTCGGAGGACCTCGACCCGGGTATGACCAAGAAGCAGATGCACTACTCCGACATTGAGCCTCGACGCGAGGTGGTGCTTCATGTTGACCTTGCGCAGCGCGGATTGGGTGGTGACACATCGTGGGGTGCTTCGCCACACGATGAGTATCGCTTGACTGGCGATGAGTACAACTATGGTTACATAATCTATCCGATTAACTAATTGATAAACATATGGATAACATTTTAACTGTCGAGAATGTCTCGAAGAGTTATACGGGGCATAAGGCGTTGGATGATGTGTCGTTGGAGGTGCCTCGCGGAGCCATCTATGGTCTTTTGGGCCCCAACGGCGCAGGTAAGACGACGCTCATTCGTGTCATCACACGCATCACGCTTGCCGATGCGGGTCGTGTGCTGTTGGATGGCAAGCAGGTTACTGCCGATGATGTCTTCCACATAGGCTATATGCCCGAGGAGCGCGGTCTCTATAAGAAGATGCGTGTAGGCGAGCAGGTAATCTTTTTTGCACGCCTGAAGGGTATGTCGAAGCGCGATGCCGAGGCACGCCTCAAGGAGTGGTTCGAGCGCCTTGAGATTGCCGACTGGTGGGGACGCAAGGTGGAGGATTTGTCGAAGGGCATGGCGCAGAAGGTGCAGTTCATATCTACCGTGGTGCACGAGCCAAAGTTGCTAATTTTCGATGAGCCCTTCTCGGGCTTCGATCCCATAAATGCCGATAGACTCAAGCAGGAGATTCTGGGCCTGCGCGATAGGGGAGCGACGGTGATTTTCTCTACGCACAATATGGCATCGGTCGAGGAGATTTGCGACCACATAACGCTTATAAACAAGTCGCGCAATGTCCTCTCGGGCTCGGTGGAGACTATACGCCGTGAGGCGGGTGGCAACACATTTACGGTATTGCATCGTGCTGATGACGAGGCGTTTAGCGCTGCGGTGTCGGATGTTGCTACGCTGCTTGGCGACAGCAAGGGCATAGTGGGTGGCTACCGCGAGTCGAAGATTCACATTCCGAAGGATGAGGATGTGAAGGTGGTCATCGAGCGCCTGAACGATAAGTGCGACCTGCGTTCGATAAGCGAGGTTATACCCTCGATAAATGATATATTCATCCGTGCCGTAAATGGCACATTATAACCGCGATACTATGAGAAAGATGTGGTTAATTATCGTGCGCGAATTTATGGAGCGCGTACGCAAAAAGTCATTCATTATCGCTACGTTCATAACCCCTCTCTTGATGGTGGGTTTGATGGTTGCGCCAACGCTCGTCATGCTCTACGGCTCGAGCGACCAGAAGCAGGTAGTTGTCGTAGACCGCTCGGGCATGGTGCGCGATAGGTTGGTTTCGACCTCCGAGGTGGAGTTTGTCGACCGTAGTGACCTCTCGAAGCGTGAGGCGTGTATGCAGTATGGCGAGGATAGTGGGGTATTTGGTGTGCTCTACATCGGTAGTGAGATTGAGCAGCGCGACTCGGTGCAGCTCATAACCAACGAGTCCTCATCGCTGATGATTGAGGAGTCTATAACCCAGCAACTTAACACTATCGTTGAGCGCGAGAAACTGCGCGCCCACGATATCGAGAACCTCGAGGAGATACTCGCCTCGGTGGCTACGGACATCGAACTCGCGACATACGAGAACGATGGCACGGGTGAGGAGGCCTCTATGGAGAGCACCTCGTCGGGCATCAGCTATTTCCTCGGCCTACTGCTCGGCATGATGCTCTACATGCTCCTAATACTCTATGGCCAGATGGTGCTCACCTCGGTTGTCGAGGAGAAGGCGAGCCATGTGATAGATGTCATGGTGACAAGCACCACCCCCTTCCAGATTATGATGGGCAAGATTCTCGGTATCGCCCTTGTGGCCATCACGCAGGTTGCCATCTGGGCACTGCTTGTTATCTCTGCCTCGAAGTTCCTACTCCCCGCACTCTTTAGTGCAGAGGTTGTGGCAACAAACGATATGATGATGCACTCTATCATTGGCACGCTGGGTGATGCGGGCTATCTTGCATCCCTCTTTGCCTGCTTGTTGCTCTTTATGGTGGGTGGCTTCTTGCTCTATGCTGCGCTGTATGCTGCTGCGGGCTCGGCTGTCGACTCGGTGCAGGAGGGTCAGCAGTACAACACCGTAATCATGATGCCCATCATCCTTGCGATAATCGTTATGATGACCATCTTCAACGACCCCAATTCACCCATTGCATTCTGGGCTTCGATGATACCCTTCACCTCGCCTATTGTGATGATTGCCCGCATACCGTTTGGCATTCCATGGTGGGAGGTAGCGGTCTCATTAGTAGTGCTTTATGCAACATTCTTGTGTATCGTGTGGTGCGCCGCCCGCATCTTCCGCGTCGGCATCTTCATGCACGGCAAGCGACCCTCATGGCGAGAGCTATGGCAGTGGCTCATAACGAAATAGGAGGCTGAATAAAAAGTGTATTTTGTCGTTACGCTTGCCCTCAAAATGCTCATTTACGCATAAGTAAACTCCGCTTTTTCGGGCTTCGCAAGCCTAAAACTACATCTTTTTATTCAACCTCAAAAAGAAAAAGGGGATGGCTAAATTTCTTTTTAGTCATCCTCATTTTTATTTGTCACGCTAAAAAAATCGTCGCTACGCGCCCGATATTTCCCAAATTGTTCGTATATTTGCATGTTATATGTACATGTGCGCGCGTATGAAACGACTAATTATGGTTATCGCTTTGCTACTCTGTGGGTTGCTATCCGCAGAGCGCGTCGCTGCGCAGTACTATAGCTGGGGCGTCGACCCTGCGTCATATCGCTGGAAGCAGATGAAGTCGAAGGACTACCGCGTGGTGTATCCCGATACGGCACAGCACATCGCCAACCGCATGATGTACTACCTCGATGCCGTACAGAAGGATATATCCTACGGCTATCGCTATCGCCAGATGTCAATACCCTTTGTGGTGCACCCCTCAAACTTCATGTCCAACGGCCTTGTGATGTGGATGCCCCGCCGCGTGGAGTTCCTCTCTACGCCCGATACGCGCGGCTACTCCATGCCCTGGACAAAGCAGCTCGTGGCACACGAGTATCGCCATGCAGTGCAGTATAACAACCTCAATCGTGGCATTGTTAAGGGCCTCAGCTATGTCCTGGGTCAGCAGAGTTCGACCATAGGTCTGCTCTTCATGCCGCTATGGATGATGGAGGGCGATGCGGTGATGATAGAGACCGAGATGTCGACATTTGGTCGCGGTCTGCAACCCTCGTTCACGATGCCCTATCGTGCCTACGAGTCGGTGGCCTTCGGCTACAAGAACTTCGATAAGTGGTTCAGTGGCTCATATAAGGACTACATCCCCAACCACTACCAGATAGGCTTCCTACTCTCGCGCCACGGCTACAAGCAGTATGGCACGGTGATGGGTGACGATGTCGCGGAGCTCACCTCGCGCCGCCCATGGATGGTGGTGTCAAATACGTGGGTGTTCAAGAAACTCTACAACAGCTCTACGCCCCAGCTCTTCTACGACACCTTCCTTACGCTTGAGGAGCATTGGCGCGCGCTTGCGGATGTGGAGCAGACGACAGAGTATATGGCGGTGAAGGAGCCTACATCCTACACAACATACTCGCACCCTATGCCCATGGGTGATGGTCGCATCCTCTTCCTGAAGGAGGACCTCGACAAGACCTCGGCATTTGTCGCTGTGGATGAGGCTACGGGCGAGGAGGAGCGCATAGCCAATACGGGTATCGTCTCTACGCGCCCCATGCTTAGCGAGGATGGTCGTGTGTGGTGGACGGAGTATCGCCAGAGCGCTCTCTTTGGCGAGAAGGTGGCCTCGACGTTGTGCTACATGGACCTCGATAAGCGTATCCCCGCAACAATGCGCCATTATCGCAATGTACTCTACCCAACGCCAACTGCCAAACATGGCATCGCCTGGGCAGAGTATACGCCAGATGGCAGATATAGCGTCGTGGTGCACGGCCCGGCAAATATCGCACGCCGCACGGAGCTCGCTTTCGGCAGCGAGATACATGGCATGGCGTGGGATAATGCTACCGAGGCGTTGTACCTCATAATTACGGATGACGATGGCATGCACATAGCGAGCCTCACGGCCAAGGGTATAGCACCCGTGACGCGTGCAGCATATACTACGCTTAGCGACCTTGTGGCGAAGGATGGTGTACTTTACTATGGCTCTATCGCCTCGGGCCGCGATGAGTTGCATATGTACGACCTCGCGAAGGGCGAGGAGTACCGCCTCTCGACCTCGCGCTATGGCTCGTTCCAGCCCGTACCATTGGATAGCGGTAGGGTGGTCGCCACCTCGTACGACAGGCGTGGATACCTCCCCGTTACGCAGTCGTTGAGCGATACGGTGAAGGTGGAGTATGCGCCCCATCCCCCAAAGATATTGTTGCCCGAGATACGCCCATGGGATGTCGTGAACCTTGATACGGTGCGCTTCGATGGTGCGGTGGCAGATAGCGTGCTTACGAAGACACCTCCCAAGCGCTTTAACCGCCTTGCCCATGCCTTCAATATTCATAGCTGGGCGCCAGCATCCTACGACCCTTATGCTTTGACTGAGGAGTCGCACATAGCCTTCAACCTTGGTGCTACCATAATGTCGCAGAACATACTCTCTACGTTGGAGGGCTTTGCTACATGGGGCTGGAATCGTAGTGAGGGCTCGGTATTCAAGGGTACGCTGCGCTATAATGGCTTGGGCGCTAACCTGTGGGTTAGTGGTACTTATGGCGGTACGCAGCAGATTTATAAGGTTGCGGTATATAATCCCAAGGAGGGTAAACTGGAGTATCCCGATGAGCCAGAGCTTGGCCGCTACTACTCGGTGAGTGCGGGTGCTACGCTGCCCATACTCATCCACCGTGGCTATCATACCAGTCAGTTTGCCATCAGTGCATCGTGGAGCTTCTCGAATGGCATGGTGGCGAATGTCGATAACCTCGAGTTCAGGGGTGGCAAGGTTACGAATATCCACACCATAGGCTACTCCGAGGGTGTGCATCTGCTCAATATCGGTGTTTCGTTCCAGGATTATGTACGCTCATCGCATCGCGACTTTTTGCCACCTTGGGGTGTTGTGCTCTCGGCAAACTCTGGACTTAACCCCGCCTCGACAAACTTCGGACACCTTATAGTGTTGTACGGTAAGCTCTATACCCCTGGCTTTGGCCCGCACCACTCGTTGTCGCTGGCGGCATCATACCAGACTTCGCTTGGCGGTTTTCAGTCCGATATGGTGCTTTCGAGCCTCTCGCTCAAGTCGTCGCGTCTGATACCGCGAGGCTATAACTCCTACGACATTGCGAATAACAACTATATCGCCACGTCGCTGAACTATCAGGCTCCGGTGTGGTATCCCGATGGAGGTATCCGCGGCATCATCTTCTTCAAGCGCTTGAGGCTGAATGCGGGTGTGGACTACGCCTCGTTCACACAGAGGGCTATAAACCCTGCGAATGGCGTGATTGTGAATATGCGCAGGCATATCGGCTCGTATGGCCTCGACCTCGGTGTCGACTTTAACCTATTTGCCATGCCCGAGAGCGCAACAATTTCGTTAACCTTTTCGTTATATCGTAAGGCGCAATTTGTGCCGTTTGAGGATGGTAAGTTCCACTTCTCGTTCGGTCTGGGATTGCCAATTTAGGGTTGTGTAGGTGTAAAACATTGAAAATAAGATAAAACCAAACTATATGTCACAGAAGAAACAAAACACAAAGCGTAGGCTTTCGTTCCGTTCATGGGTAATACTCGTGATGTGGCTTATCACATTGATAGGTATCGCTGTGGTGGCTCTGATTTTTGCTCTGGCAAAGAGCGAGAAGCTCGGCCCTATGCCATCGTTTGATGAGTTGGAGAACCCAAAGACAAATCTCGCAACGCAGATTTACTCTGCCGATGGAGAGATTATCGGTACCTACTTCATTGAGAACCGCACCTACCTCTCATACGAGGAACTCTTCCCCGCAGACAGGGAGCGCTGGATGGAGATTGATGGCCATAAGTTGCCACCCATCGTTGCGGCACTCCTGGCAACCGAGGATATACGCTTCTTCGACCACTCGGGTATCGACTTCCAGGCTACGGCGCGTGTGGGCATCAAGACCATCCTCCTGGGTCAGAAGGACCAGGGTGGTGGTAGTACCGTGACACAGCAGCTGGCCAAGAACCTCTACAAGACGCGTGTCAAGAAGGAGGGCATGGAGGGCAAGGCGGGTACCATCGTGGCCAAGGTTCAGGAGTATGTCATCGCTACGCAGCTCGAGCATAACTATACCAAGGAGGAGATTGTCGCTATGTACCTCAATACCGTGGAGTTCTCAAACTCCAACTTCGGTATCAAGTCTGCGGCGAACAACTTCTTCGGCAAGGAGCCTTGCGACCTCGCTATCGAGGAGGCTGCGGTGATTGCAGGACAGGTTAAGGCCCCTGGAACATATGCCCCCATCAAACTCGGTGAGCCCAACCCTCGCGCGCTGGAGCGTCGCAACACGGTGCTCGACCGTCTGGCTTCGGCGGGTGCTATATCGGAGAAGGAGGCCGAGGAGTTGAAGAAGTTGCCTATCGACCTGTCGAACTATCGTCGTGCTGGCGATGCCCACAACGAGGGCTCGGCAACCTACTTCCGTGAGATGGTGCGCCGCGCGATGACCGCGAAGGAGCCACAGCGCAGAAACTTCTATACGGAGTGGGACTACGAGCAGGCACTCAAGGAGTACAACGAGAACCCCATCATGGGCTGGTGCTACAAGAATAAGAAGGCTAATGGTGAGTCGTATGACATCTATCGCGATGGCCTTAAGATTTACACTACGGTAGACGCCCAGATGCAGAAGTATGCCGAGGCGGCATTGACCGAGCAGATGCGAGAACTTGTGCAGCCCCGTATGGAGAGTCAGATTAGAAGCCGTGGCGGCTCACTCTTCCCCGATTTGACCAAGGCAGAGTCGGATAAGAAGATTGATAAGGCTATGCAGCAGACCGACCGCTGGCGTGGCATGAAGCAGGCAGGAAAGAGCGAGAGTGAGATTACGGCAGCCTTCAACACCCCTGTCAGCATGCGCATCTTTACGTTCAAGGGTGTGCGCGACACTGTGCTCACACCTCGCGACTCGCTTATCCACTACAAGAAGACTATGCGTGGCGCAATGGTGGCCATCGACCCCACTACGGGCTATGTGCGTGCCTATGTCGGTGGTCCCGACTACCGCTATTTCAAGTATGATGCAGCATCGCAGGGTAAGCGTCAGGTGGGCTCTACATCAAAGCCCTTTATCTACACCTTTGCCATCGACCACCTCGGCCTTACGCCTTGCACACCTGTGCCCAACCTCCCAGTCTCTATTGAGACACCCTCGGGCATCTGGTCTCCCAAGGAGGCAGGTGATGTGGAGTACACGGGTGAGAACCCCTTGTATTGGGGCTTGGCAAATAGCCGAAACAACTACTCGGCGTGGATTATGAAGCACGCAAAGCGCCCCGAGGCGGTGGCAGACTTCATCCACGAGATTGGCGTTAAGAGTTATATCGACCCCGTGGTGTCGTTGTGTATTGGCTCATACGACAGTAACCCATATGAGATGGCATCGGCATACTGCACCTTCGCGAATGAGGGTGTGCGCGTAGACCCAATCTTTGTGACCCGCATCGAGGATAGTCAGGGTAACGTTCTGGCTACGTTTACGCCCAAGACAAACGATGTGTTGTCGAAGCGCGTGGCATATACCATGATTACGATGATGCAGCGCGTAGTGACGCAGGGTACCGCGCGACGCATGATATACGAGTTCGGCTTCAACGATGTGGAGATGGCGGCAAAGACGGGTACTACGAACGACAATGTTGATACATGGTTTATGTGTGCTGTGCCCAACTTGGTTATGGGTGTCTGGGTAGGTGGCGAGGAGCCAAGCATCCACTTCACAAGCAGTGCCGATGGCTCGCGTATGGCGCTGCCCGTGGCGGGTAAGTTCCTCACAAAGGTCTATAACGATGGCTCGCTTGGCGTGCTCCGCACTGACCGCTTCGAGCGCCCCGCAGAGCTTCCCGACTACAACTGCGATGGAGCAAAAAGCGAGAGCGAGGAGAGCGTGGCAGATGGCGAAGATGTGACATCGGGTGGTGATGACGAGTTCTTCGACTAACAGCTTGTCATCGCCTCAAAAAAGAATATATAATTGGTAAGTATAAATTCATTTAAAAGATAAGATTATGAAGATTGCAATTGTTGGAGTAAGTGGAGCAGTGGGTCAGGAGTTCTTGAAGATTTTGGAGAACCACCCAATGCCTATTGATGAGTTGCGACTCTTTGGCTCGAAGCGTAGTGCTGGTAGCAGCTATCGCTTCCGTGGCCAGGATATCGTAGTGCATGAGTTGCAGCATAATGATGATTTCAAAGATATAGATGTGGCACTCTGCTCTGCAGGTGCCTCGACATCAAAGGAGTATGCCGATACTATCACGAAGTACGGCGCATTCATGATTGATAACTCGAGCGCCTTCCGCATGGATGACGATGTGCCATTGGTTGTGCCCGAGGTGAATGGTGAGGATGCCTTCAACGCTCCCCGCCGCATCATCGCCAACCCCAACTGTACAACCATCCAGATGGTCGTAGCCTTGGGCGTTATCGAGAAGCTCTCGCACATCAACCGCGTGCATGTTGCGACCTACCAGTCGGCAAGTGGTGCGGGTGCTACGGCTATGCAGGAGTTCGAGGAGCAGCAGCGTGCCGTTGTTGAGGGCACAGAGCCCAAGGTCGAGAAGTTCGCATACCAGCTTGCCTGCAACCTCATTCCCCATATCGATGTCTTCCAGGATAACGACTACACAAAGGAGGAGATGAAGATGTATCACGAGACACGCAAAATCATGCACTCGGACATCCATACCTCTGCTACATGTGTGCGTGTGCCCGTTATGCGTGCCCACTCGGAGGCTGTGTGGGTGGAGACCGAGGAGGCACTCTCTGTGGAGGCTGTGCGAGAGGCTTTCGCCCAGGCAAAGGGTGTGGTGCTCATCGACGAGCCTGCCCAGAAGCGCTATCCCATGCCCCTCTTTGCCGAGGGTAGCGACCCCGTATATGTAGGTCGTATCCGCAAGGATATAGCAAACGAGAAGGGCCTCACCTTCTGGTGCGTAGCTGACCAGATTCGCAAGGGCGCGGCACTCAACGCAGTTCAGATTCTTGAGCTTCTTGTTGAGAATAAATAAGGATATGGTTTTTTCGACAACCGCAGAATAAAAAATATTTTGTTTAGGGGTTGCAATTGACTATATTTTTGCGTATCTTTGTTGCGTTAAATGCGTAAATAACGAAATTTTGCGGATTTAGCGAAATATAAAAAGAATAAATTATTAATATTATTATATAACTTAAAACTACACAACTATGGAAATCCCATTTGCAGAAGCGTATCGAATTAAGATGGTTGAGCCTTTGAAGAAGAGCACACGCGCAGAGCGTGAGCAGTGGCTCAAGGAGGCTCACTACAACCTCTTCGGTTTGAAGTCTGAGCAGGTTTACATCGACTGTTTGACTGACTCAGGTACAGGTGCTATGAGCGACCGTCAGTGGGCTGCTATGATGACTGGTGACGAGGCTTACGCTGGTTCAAAGTCATTCTTCCAGCTT
>JAZRJJ010000062.1:0-8595 GCA_045645705.1 Alistipes sp.
GTTGTCACCAAAGCGCAAGTGCGATGATGTGTAACCACCCGACTTCTTTGAGTCGTATGCGAAGTAAGCCTGACAGTACTTGTCTGTCGAGCCACCGATAATCTTGATAGAGTTCTTGTTTGCACCTACAGTACCGTCAGAGCCAAGACCGAAGAACAAAGCCTCAAAAGTACCCTCCTTAGCCATAGATACCTCCTCACCTACGGGGAGCGAGAGCATTGTAACGTCGTCGTTGATACCTACAGTGAAGTGGTTCTTGGGCTGGGCAGCCTCGAGGTTAGCAAATACTGCCAACATCTGTGCGGGAGTAGTATCCTTTGATGAGAGACCATAGCGGCCACCGATGATCATAGGACGGTTCTCGCACTCGTAGAATGCGTCGCGGATGTCGAGGAACAAAGGCTCGCCATTTGAACCGGGCTCCTTTGTGCGGTCGAGAACGCATACACGCTTAACAGTTGCGGGCAACACATTGAAGAGGTACTTTGCCGAGAATGGACGGTAGAGGTGTACGGTGATAACACCCACCTTCTTGCCCTGTGTGCGGAGGTAGTCAACACACTCCTTGATAGTCTCGGTGATAGAGCCCATCGCGATGATGATGTTCTCTGCCTCGGGGTCACCATAGTATGTGAAAGGCTTGTACTCGCGACCAGTGATAGCCGAAATCTTCTCCATCGCCTCAGCCACCATGTCGGGCACAGCGTTGTAGAACTTGTTTGAAGCCTCGCGTGTCTGGAAGTAGATATCGGGGTTCTGTGCAGTACCGCGTGTTACGGGGCGCTCGGGGTTGAGTGAACGCATGCGGAACTCACGGAGAGCCTCACGGTCGAACATTGCCGAGAGCGATGCCTCGTCGATAAGCTCGATCTTCTGAATCTCGTGTGATGTGCGGAAGCCATCGAAGAAGTGTACGAAGGGGATGCGAGCCTTGAGCGCTACGATGTGTGCCACACCTGCGAGGTCCATAACCTCCTGTACAGATGATGTAGCGAGCATAGCGAAGCCTGTCTGGCGCACTGCCATTACATCCTGGTGGTCACCGAAGATTGAGAGTGACTGCGCTGCCAAAGCACGTGCTGAAACATGGAATACGCCTGGGAGCAACTCACCAGCAATCTTGTACATATTGGGGACCATAAGGAGCAAGCCCTGTGATGCTGTAAATGTTGAAGTCAACGCACCACTCTGCAATGAGCCGTGTACCGCACCTGCAGCACCAGCCTCCGACTGCATCTCAACCACCTTCACCGTATCACCGAAGATGTTCTTCTTGCCCTGTGCAGACCACTCGTCAACGAGCTCTGCCATGGTTGATGATGGTGTGATGGGATAGATGGCTGCTACCTCCGAGAACATATACGCGATATGTGCTGCGGCGTAGTTACCATCACATGTAATAAATCTCTTCTCTGCCATATTTTTCATCATTAGATATTTGTTATTCGCTCTAAAGTTTGTCGCCCGATGTTTCGGTTTTGTGCGACTGCCGCGACCCCATCTGTTACCCCTACGGGGTAGTGCTCAAGGCATATGGTGCCACGCCTCTTTTGCCTTATGCCCTTTGGTCGAAGATGCGATTCGGCAAAAATCGGGGCAAAGGTACTAATTTTATAGCAAACTTCATAGAAAATTCGTTGTTAACTTTTTAACACAACAAAACACCCCTCGCAACACGCCATCAAGAGCGCAATTTGCAAGGGATGAAATTGTTCCTTTTCTCGCATCAGAGAGGGATAAGCACCTGCTTTTAGCGGTTATATGTAGCGTTATTTCGCCTAAGTAGTCGACTCCAGCCAGTTGCCTTATCAAAGGCCAACGCCTCGTAGTTCGCCTCATCGAAGCCCAATTCTGCCCACTCCTCGCCATTTACAAGCGCCAAGCCATAGTACACCTCATCCGAGTGGCAGAGACTCTGACACACCTGTGCCTCCTGAGCAGCAAGTTTCACCTCTCGAGCACACAGCATAAGTTGGGGGTGATTGGTTCTCTCGGCTACCATGTTTACAATAGAGACGATGTCATGAGTATAGGTACAACGATACCACTCCTCTGCCGAACTGGTCTTTCTCTCATTAAAATAGTAAGAGCCACCCAAAGCCTCATCAATATCTTTAGTGGTAAAGTTATATTTCTGCTGCATAGCCTCAGCACCAATCTCCGCCTCCTCATCGTAGAGTTGCACAACAATATCGACAAAGTTGCGTATCTCACCATTGAGTGCCGCTATGGATGAACTACGAGTTATAGAGATATCATACGAATAATCGTCGATGTATGGGTATACCATATCGCCATACTCCTTCAACGCATACTCACCAGCCATAAGCACAGCATCCTCTTGCTCATAGTTAAGCATAAGTCCATTAACCAGCAAGTATATTTCAGCATTTGTAGCAGGGAGGGCATGATTTGAGCCGTAGTAGTAATCGGTGTATGGTTCAAGTTCTGTTATATACTCAAGCGTGTTCATATAGCAACTGACAAACTCCGTAAGAACAAACTTCGCATCCACCATTTCAAATGCCTGGCGAATAGCGTCAACACCGAGATAGGCGGTGTACATATTATCGCGAAGCGTACCCCTTGTCACACCATCAAACGAGGGGTGATAGCCATTGCCATGACCAAAGAAGACCATTATATACTCCTCCGCAGGAGCTGTCTCGCGTGCCCATTCTATAAATTCTGCAAGGTTCTCAGCCTCATCAATCCTAAATTCGGGTCCGGCATACTCGCTGTAGTCCACCATGTTCGACCTATGATTATACTTGAAACGCGATACTCCGCCCCTGCCATTCGACACTTGAGATTTATACCCCTTGTTCCACTTGATCTGACCAACGATTTCGATATTTTCGGGTATGTCTGGAATAATTCTGACAACATCCATCAGACCCTCCACGCAGTCATCGAGCCCACCACCGCTGCAATATAACAGGATGGTATAGTTCTGCGAATCAGGTATAGGTTTTACCACAGGCGCAGGCTTCACCTCCCTGCTGCAAGAGAGAAGCAGAAGAGCTATCAGGGCTGAAAGCAGATATTTTACAGACCTTTTCATAGGCAAAAATATTGATTTGGAGCAAATTTAATAAATTAATTCGACTTATGCAAGCGCCATAAAACAAAACAATATACCAAGTTGTGTTCGCTTTTCTCGTTTTATTTCGTATCTTTGTCGCTATGAAGCTAACATTTTTAGGCACAGGAACATCACAGGGCGTGCCCGTAATAGGCTGCAAATGCGAGGTATGTCGCTCCTCGGATAGGCGCGACAGGCGTCTGCGCACCTCGGCGATGGTCGAGGTCGAGGGCAAGCGCTTCATAATAGACGCGGGCCCCGACTTCCGCTATCAGATGCTGCGCGAGGGCGTGTCGCACATCAATGCAATTCTCCTCACCCACATGCACAAGGACCACACCGCAGGTATCGACGATGTGCGCGCATTCAACTTTGTGGACTACCCCACCATTCACTCTACGCACATCTACGGCAACGAGGCGACCATCAACCGCGTGAAGATGGAGTACGACTACGCCTTTGCCGAGAACAAGTATCGCGGCGTGCCCGTCATCGAGTTGCACACCATAGCTACTGATGCGCCATTCGTGGTCGAGGGCGTGGAGATAGTGCCCATCGTGGGACACCACTCCGACCGTTTCCGCTCGGTGGGCTTCCGCTTTGGCGATGTGGCCTACATCACCGACTTCAGCCACATAGAGCCTGCAGAGGAGGCGAAGCTCGAGGGGGTAAAGGTTTTGGTAATAAACGCTTTGCGCTGGGAGCCTCACGACTCACACTTCTCGGTGAGCGAGGCCCTCGAGGTCATCAGTCGCGTGAAGCCCGAGCGCGCATATCTCACCCATATGTCGCACGGCATAGGCCTCTACGCCGAGGCACAAGCAAAGTTACCCGATGGTGTTACATTCGCCTATGATGGCCTGACGGTAGAGATATAGAACATTCTAAAATAGAGAGAGATGAAAAACGTATTAAATAATAGGGTTGTAGTGGTAACAGGCGCGTCGTCGGGTATCGGCGAGGCGATGGCACGCGAGTACGCCAAGATGGGCGCAAAGGTCGTTATGGGCGCACGCCGCGAGGAGGAGCTACAACGCATAGCCTCGGAGATTGAGGCCGAGGGTGGCAAGGTGGCATATGCCGCTTGCGACGTAGTAAATGAGGAGGAGTGCAAGCGCCTCATAGATACCGCCATAGAGGCGTTCGGAGGTATCGATGTTATGATATGCAACGCAGGCCTCTCGATGCGCGCATTGTTCGACGACTGCGACCTCAAGGTGTTGCACCGCCTTATGGATGTAAACTTCTGGGGCACGGTGAACTGCACAAAGTATGCGCTACCATGGTTGCAGAAGTCGCGCGGCTCGCTGGTGGGCATATCATCCGTGGCGGGCATACATGGTCTGCCTGGCCGCACGGGATACTCGGCATCGAAGTACGCCATGACGGGTTTCCTCGACACCATCCGCGTGGAGAACCTCAAGAAGGGGGTACACGTTATGACCGCATGCCCAGGATTCACCGCCTCGAATGTGCGCTTCTCGGCACTCACAGCCGATGGCACACAGCAGGGCGAGACACCCCGCAACGAGGCCAAGATGATGACACCCGAGGAGGTGGCGCACATCGTGGCCAAAGGCATACGCAGCCGTAAGCGCCTCTGCCTGATGGAGTGGGAGGGCCGCGCGACGCACTTCATGAAGAAGTTCTTCCCAGGCCTTGTAGACAAGCTCTTCTACGCCGTGATGGCCAAAGAGCCCGACTCGCCACTAAAGTAAATAAGGTGTTGCGCTGGGAATAATTAAGGGTTGTCCGTTTGGACAACCCTTTAGTTTTACTCTACATCATGAACAAATTTTGCATTGTTTATCTTTAGCAGCTCGCTCCAGCCCGTCGCCTTATCGAAGGCCAAGCCGTAGTAGTTGGCATCCTCAAAGCCAAGCTCCTCCCACTGGTTGCTGTTGACAAGCGTTACGGCATAGTAGACTCTATCGATACTGAGGTTGCTTGAGTTATAGTAGAGGATAGCATCCTCGGCAGCCTCCTGAATCTCGCGCGCATAGAGCTCAAGGCGCGTATCCTTTGTCGCCTCCGCCACACTCCTTGCGATATCCACGATGTCGAAGCTATACGAACGGCGATACCACTCATACTGCTCAACGCTACCCTCACCCATATAGGGCTGGAGGTAGTAGTACGACGCAGCCAACGCCGCATCCATCTCCTTGGTGGTAAAGCCATGAGTATCCATCATTGGGCCCTCGCCAGTATATCCCTGCTCAACATAGAGCGCACACATTCTATCTACAAAGTCGGCAATCTTTGAGTTGAGCTTCTTGATGCGGCTGCTCTTTGTGAGTGCCGTATCTACCGTGTGCTCCACCTGCGAGTAGAAGGCCTCGTAGTCGGCATCCACGGCATACTTCGTAGCGTTAACAATAGCATCCTCATCCTGACCATGCTTGATAAGGCCATCAACTAAAAGATAGAGCTCACCCGATGTCGCCGCAGTGACATGGCCCGATGCGAGGTAGTAGTCCGTATAGGGCACAAGCTCCGTAGCATACTCCAGGGTATTCATCAGGCAGCACACCATCATCGTTAGGGCAAACTTATTCTCTGCGACATTAGCGATGTCGAAGGCCTCGCAGATGTCACCAATGCCGAGATATGAGGTAAACTGGTCGTCACGCAAAATGCCGCGTGTAACATCATCAAAGGCGGGATGGTAGGCGTTGCCATGACCACAGAAGACCATGATATACTCATCCGCTGGGGCAATCTCACGCGCCCATGTGATGAAGTCGGCGAAGTTCTGTGGATCATCCACCCTGTAGTTTATGTCGGCAAAATGGATGCGCTGCGTCTTGTTCTCCTCGTGGTTGAACACAAAGCGCTGCACACCACCACTGCCATCAGAATATGACGACTTGTAGCCATATGTCCACTTCACCTGTCCCACAACATTGATATGCTCGGGGATATTCAACTCTCCGACATGCTCGAAGAATGGCTCGATAGCGGCATCGAGGCCACTGCAACAGTTATAATATAGAATGGTATAACTCTTTGGGGATGCGTCAACAATAGGCTCTGGGTTGGTATCGACCTCCTTTGAGCACGATGTGAAAGCACATAGGAGCAGTGCTAAAGCAAAAAATTTAAGGTTTCCTCTCATGGTGTAAAAAATTAAGCATCACAAATGTAGACAAAATTTTCGAAACACCAAAATAAACAAATAACAACATAAGAGCTAAACCACAAAAAAAAGACCGAGCGTTAACTCGGTCTTTGTCGTTGTTCATTCGCGGAGGGCACTGGATTCGAATGGCTTGGCCATAGAGCCGATGCCTTATATAAAAAAGCGCAGACGCTTGCGTCGAGCAATAAACCTCAATCATATCGGCTCAACCAGTCTTAAAGTGAGAGTCAGTGACTACGCAAGCATTTGTAGTTTTGCTTGCAAATTTTGTTACTATCCGCCACGATGCTTGCATCAGTGGCGAGTAGTAATAAAAAAACGACCGAGATTCTCGGTCGCTACAAATGCTATACAAAAAGCGGAGGGCACTGGATTCGAACCAGCGGATACCTTACGATATCGGCAGTTTAGCAAACTGCTGGTTTAAGCCACTCACCCAACCCTCCTTAAACCACCTTTTTTGTAAAAGAGCGGTGCAAATATACTACTTATTTTGGTTTCTGCAAAATTTTACCCAACAAAATAGTCTAAATTTGCAATATTGACCCTTTTAGGTGGGCGCCATCAACTCGCCACTTTGTCATCCACGACAATCAGCACACAGCGCTTGTGGCCAAGTGCATCGAGCAGGGTGCGCAGATGCTGCTCCACATCGGCACCCCTATCGACGCGGGGCTCTTCAGTTATTTGCGGGGTACTCCGCTTGTCGCGCTCCATAGCACGAAGTATATCCTCTGCCGTTATGCCGTAGCTAAACAGCGCCTGCGACGTTAGCGTCGTAGAGTCCATCGCTATGGCGTAGAGCAGGTGCGCCGTGTCCACCTCCGCGGGGGCGAGCATCGCATCAATCGAAGCGCACATATCGCCATAGTGACACTCGGGCAACAACGCCTCATCCCGCGCCTGCTCGATTATTCCGCCTATTATGCGGCGCATAAGCGCATTTAGTCCACTCTCTCCCGCAAGGTTACAAAGTATGCGGTGCGCTTGTGTGGTCTCGTCGGCCAGTAGCTCTATTGCGAGCCTGTCGCTGAAGGATGTTGTTATCGCCTCACCCTGGAGCATCGCCGCCGTACGCGCGAGCAACGCCTCAACTCTCTCTGAAATTACAATCTGCTTCATTCTTTAATTTAACCATTTTATTCGCATAAATAACGAGAATGATAATCACATATTGTATTCACGTGGACTTTTTTCAACAATGAGCAGAGGTAAACTTCTTGTCAGAGTGGTGCAGACACACAACCTTATTAAGCGGGTAATTTCTTGTTAGAAGGGGTTAGATTTGGCACATCACAAATGAAACCACCCAGGGATAGTACTTAGCGTACAGCCCTGGGTGGTTAACATTTAGTGATGGGTCGAAGATGACCCCTTATCACAAGAAGTGATTTGTCGTCAGAGTGGTGTGGTAGTGTTATATCGCAAAAGAAGAACCCCACGGGATAGTACTTGCGTACAGCCCGTGGGGTCTTGCTTTTAGCGATGTGACGCTAACGCGCCACTATCACGACAAATCTTACTTGTTCTCAAGCTGTGCCTTCAACTCAGCCAAACCTGCGATGTCACCAAGTGTAGTCTTCTCTACCTGTGCGTTAATCTTCTTAACGGTGTTCTTGGTTGCATCTGCAGCAGCACGACGCTCTGCCTTCTCTGCAGCAGCTGCCTCACGCTTTGCCTCCTCGAAGATGCGGCTGTGTGAAAGTGTGATGCGCTTTGTAGCCTTAGAGAACTCGAGTACCTTGAACTCTGCAGTCTCACCAGCCTTCAAAGTTGTACCATCCTCCTTAACAGCGTGACGTGCGGGGCAGAAGCCCTCGATGTTCTCGCCGAGTGATACTACAACACCCTTGTCGTTAGCCTCAGTTACAGTACCCTCGTGGATGCTGTCAACGCCGAACTGGCTCTCGAAGCCGTTCCAGGGGTTCTCCTCGAGCTGCTTGTGGCCGAGTGAGAGACGACGGTTGTCCTTGTTGATCTCGAGAACTACTACCTCGAGCTCTGCGCCTACCTGAGTGAACTCTGATGGGTGCTTAACCTTCTTTGTCCATGAGAGGTCAGAGATGTGTACGAGACCCTCGATACCATCCTCGATCTCTACGAATACGCCGAAGTTAGAGAAGTTGCGAACACGTGCTGTGCACTTTGTACCTGCGGGGTACTTGTTCTCGATCTCTGCCCATGGATCGGGAGTAAGCTGCTTGATACCCAAAGACATCTTGCGCTCCTCGCGGTCGAGAGTAAGAAGAACTGCCTCGATCTCGTCGCCTACCTTCAAGAACTCCTGTGCTGAACGCAAAGGCTGGCTCCATGACATCTCTGAAACGTGGATAAGACCCTCAACGCCGGGTGCTACCTCAACGAATGC
>JAZRJJ010000063.1:0-7784 GCA_045645705.1 Alistipes sp.
CAACGCAAAACTGCTGTCTTCTCGTCGATAAGACCCTCGCGGAGCATATCCATAGCGATCTTCACCATCGCTGCACCTGTACGCTTACCGTTACGGCACTGCAACATCCAGAGCTTACCATCCTGGATTGTGAACTCGATATCCTGCATATCTGTGAAGTATGTCTCGAGGTGCTTCTGGATGCCGTTGAGCTCAGCGTATACCTCGGGCATAACCTCCTCCAATGAAGGATACTTCGATGCGCGCTCCTCCTCAGAGATGTTCTGAGCAGCAGCCCAACGCTTTGAACCCTCGATAGTAATCTGCTGAGGTGTGCGGATACCTGCTACTACGTCCTCACCCTGTGCGTTGATAAGGTACTCACCGTTGAAGATGTTCTCACCAGTTGCAGCGTCACGAGAGAATGCTACACCAGTTGCTGAGTTCTCACCCATGTTACCGAATACCATTGCCTGAACAGATACTGCTGTACCCCAAGCCTCAGGAATGTTGTTGAGCTTACGGTAGAGGATAGCGCGCTCGTTCATCCATGAACCGAACACTGCGCAGATAGCGCCCCAGAGCTGCTCCCATGCGCTTGTGGGGAACTCCTTGCCAGTCTGCTGCTTAACTGCAGCCTTGAATGCTGCTACGAGCTCCTTAAGGTCGTCAGTTGTAAGGTCTGTATCAGCCTTAACACCGCGCTTCTCCTTCTGTGCCTCGATGATAACCTCGAATGGATCCTGATCCTCCTTTGACTGGGGCTTCATGTCGAGAACGACGTCACCGTACATCTGTACGAAACGACGGTATGAATCCCATGCGAAACGTGGGTTGCCAGAGAGCTTTGCGATAGCCTCTACAGCCTCGTCGTTCATACCGAGGTTAAGGATTGTATCCATCATACCGGGCATTGATGCGCGTGCACCAGAACGTACTGAAACCAAAAGAGGAAGGTTTGTATCGCCGAACTTGCGACCTGTGAGGTTCTCGATGTTCTTGATAGCAGCCTCCACCTCGGGACGCAACAACTCAATAACACGCTCCTTACCCTCCTTGTAGTACTCCGAACAAGTGTCGGTTGTGATGGTAAATCCTGGAGGTACAGGAATACCGATCAAGTTCATCTCAGCGAGGTTAGCACCCTTACCGCCGAGCAACTCTCGCATCTTGCCATTACCCTCAGCCTCCTTGTTGCCAAAGGTATAGACACGCTTTACATCTGCCATAATCGTCTGTTTTATAAATAGTTAATATGATAATTGTCTTGTATATGCTACACGTATTGGTCTATTTGTCTTCGAATAGCTTACAAAAGTAAAAAATAATTTTCGAAAATGCAATAAATATGCGAGAAAAAAGGACTTAAAAGGTTGTAAAAGGACAAAAAAAGGTTCCAATGAAAATCTCACCGGAACCATTTAATATTTGAATTATATATATTATTTCTCTATCACGCCGCTGCCGACCAACACATCGCCACTGTACCACGCGGCAAACTGACCCGCGGTGATACCCCTTTGCGGCTCGTCGAAGAGAATGTACATTCCATCGCTGTCGCATATAAGTTCTGCTGCCTGAAGAGGTTGGCGGTAGCGTATTCGTACCATATATCTGCGGCGCTCACCCTCCTTCATCGCCTCTGTTGGGTCTACCCAGTGCACCTCCTCGGGGAGTATGCGTAACGCCTTGCGGTGGAGGCCTGGGTGGCTATCTCCCTCGCCCACAAAGACTGCATTCTCCTTAACATCCGTGCCGATGATAAAGAGCGACTCCTTGCGGCCGCCGATGCCCAATCCCTTGCGCTGACCTATTGTGTAGAAGTGTGCACCCTGATGTGTACCTATCTTTTTGCCATCGCGCACGGTCATGCGATATGGCTCGGCAAGTGCTTTGTAATCATCTTCTTGGCAGTCGCGCACGAAGCGTGGTGAGTGGGGGAGTATCTCGTGGACATTACCCTCCTTGGCCTTGAGTTGCTGCTGCAGAAATACGGGCAAATCTACCTTGCCCACGAAGCATATACCTTGCGAATCCTTGCGCTTTGCCGTGGCTAATTTCTGCTCCTCGGCGATGCGTCTAACTTCGGGCTTTGTGATGTCGCCAATGGGGAACATTGCGTATTTCAACTGCTCCTGTGTGAGCTGGCAGAGGAAGTAGCTCTGGTCCTTGTTGCCATCGCTACCTGCCAAGAGACGATAGTGCGTAATGCCCTCATTGTCAATCCACTCCTCGCGTCGGCAGTAGTGGCCCGTAGCGACACGCTCGGCACCGAGCTTGAGTGCCTCCTTGAGGAATACATCGAACTTTATCTCGCGGTTGCAGAGGACATCGGGGTTAGGGGTGCGTCCCGCCTCATACTCCGCAAACATATACTCAACAACGCGCTTGCGGTACTCTTCGGATAGGTCGACATGGTGGAACTCGATGTCGAGGCGCTTGGCTACGAGCTCGGCAAAAACCTGGTCGTCGTACCATGGGCAGTCGCCCTCGAGCGTGCCTGTGGTGTCGTGCCAGTTGCGCATGAAGAGTCCGATGACCTCATGTCCCTGCTCCTTGAGTAGGTATGCTGCCACCGATGAGTCTACACCTCCCGAAAGTCCGATTACAACACGCATAGAATTAGGTCGTTAACCTTGATTACTTAATCAACTGCATGAACTCCTCGCGAGTGCGCAGATCGGAGAGGAAACAACCCGTAAAAGCAGATGTTGTGGTGACAGAACGCTGCTTCTCTACACCGCGCATCTGCATGCATGTGTGGCTTGCCTCGATGACCACGGCGACACCAGCGGGGTTGAGAGCCTGCTGGATGCTGTCGCGAATCTGCACTGTGAGGCGCTCCTGAACCTGAAGGCGACGAGCAAAACACTCCACAACGCGGGCAATCTTTGAAAGACCAGTGATGTAGCCATTGGGGATGTAGGCAACATGTGCCTTACCAATGAATGGGAGCATGTGGTGCTCGCACACCGAGAAGAGCTCGATGTCCTTGACAAGTACCATTTGCTGGTACTCCTCCTTGAACATTGCCGACTGTAGAATGGCGATGGGGTCCTGGGCATAACCCTTGGTAATGAACGACATAGCCTTTGCAACACGCTCGGGTGTCTTGATAAGACCCTCACGCTCGGGATCCTCGCCAAGGAGTCGCAAAATCTCGCGGTAGTGCACCATGAGCTGCTCAATCTTCTCCTGGTTGTATATGTCCTCGCGCTTGTAGTTTGTAATTATCTCTTCCATAGTGGATAGTATTAGCGTTTCAATAACAGGCAAAGATACAAATTATTTGGAAATGAGTGATTATAAGTGACTGAATTTTTTTACGCTCATTTGGTGTGGTATGGGTAAATATATAAACCAAAATGGCGAAAGGTCTCAATTTTACCCCTCGCCATTTAAGTCTGATGCAAAGCGTTGCGCGCTGCAAAAGCAATGTTATTTTTGCTCGTTCAAGATACGCATTGCAGCATCAAAAATTGTAGTGTCGTCCAAAGTAACTACACCACCGTCAGGACCCTGCTCGATGTGGATGCCAACACCCTCCTTAGCGTCAAAGTGCTTGCCTCCAAAATAGTTACGTACTGTATCAACGTCGATTCCCAACTCGTCTGCAATGCGCTGTGAGCTACCGCTAGGCAACTTGTCCTTGATGCGGCGCAACTCGTTAAATGTAATAATCATAGTTCGGTAATTATTAGGTTTAATAATTTGGTAATATTTATTTCGTTTTGCTTATGCTAAATTAATGCTTTTTTTTGAAACAACCAAACTATTTTAGATATTTTTTCAAAAAATTTAGTTTTAATATATCGTGCCTGTAATTCCATACATCTGCAAAAATATTGCTTGTTAGGCGTTTGGCTCGTGAAACGATATGTGAAGCCTATTCTTGCCATTATACCTATATAATATATTAGTGGGCTTTGGCTCATATTTTGCTTCGGTGAAGCTGTGATAACACCATTGTTTAACTCTAATTTAGTGACTATGAAAAACACATTAAAGGGAACGCTCACCGAGGAGAACTTGCTCAAAGCATTTGCAGGTGAAAGCCAGGCGCGAAACAGATATAACTACTTCGCCTCGCAGGCCAAAAAGGATGGCTACGAGCAGATTGCAGCCATCTTCGACATAACAGCAGACCAGGAGAAGGAGCATGCCAAGCGCTTCTTCAAGTACCTCGAGGGTGGTATGGCAACCATACACAATGCCTCGTATCCCGCTGGTATAATAGGCTCAACGGAGCACAACCTCGTGGAGGCTGCAAAGGGTGAGCATGAGGAGTGGGAGGTGTTGTATGCCTCGTTTGCCGAGACTGCACACGCCGAGGGCTTCCAGAAGATAGCTCTAACGTTTAAGCATGTGGCAGAGGTGGAGAAGGAGCACGAGCGTCGCTACCTGAAACTCCTCAGCCGACTTACCGATGGCAACTTTTTCCGTCGTGATGGCGAGATAGTGTGGCAGTGCCGCAACTGTGGCTACATCATAAAGGCCTCTATGGCACCAAAGTTATGCCCATCGTGTGAGCATGAGCAGCGCTATTTCGAACCTATGGCCGACAATTATTAGTTGTAAAGCAGTCGCTCGGTGTCCGACATAAAGCGTTCATACGCCTGGCGTGAGGCAGCGGGCATGGTGAGCGTGTCGCCGACTGTGCGGGGTAGGATGCGGTAGCCAGGGGTGAGCACCCATATAGGATGCGCCTTTGCGCGGTAGTGAAGTCCTTCGATGGTGTCGCACTTGATTACCTCGACCTCGGCGATAAGACCTCCGTCGGTGTAGCGCTTGCGCTGGTTCGAAACGAAATTGCCGAGTGAGTAGAATACTACGCTGGTGGAGTCTGCATAAAATGGTTGTACGACGTGGGGGTGGCTGCCGATGATGATGTCGACACCCTCACGCTGCAACATCTTCGCAAGGCGGCGCTGCTCGTCATTCTCCCTGCGCTCATACTCGTTGCCCCAGTGCATACAGGCAATGACGCACTCTACGCTGTCGCGATTTATGGTGCGCAGGTCGCGCTTGATGGCGGTAGTGTCAATGTAGTTGACATGCTTACCCTTGGGTGCATTGATGCCATTTGTGCCGTAGGTGTAGTTGACAATGGCGAATCTTATGCCATGACTCTCTATGTGGAGTATGTTGTTGCGGGCGTAGTCCACGCTATCTGTATATACTCCCGTGTGTGCAATGTTATGCTTGTTGAGCTGCTCGATGGTTGTGTCAATGCCTCGTGCAAGGCGGTCACAGCAGTGGTTGTTTGCAAGCAGGGCTACATCTATGCCCATGGCCTCGAACTCCTCTACGACGGCTACGGGCGAGGCGAAGCATGGGTAACCTGAGTAGTTCTTTGAGGTTGTTATCGTGGTCTCGAGGTTTATGACTGCGATATCAGCGTTGCGGAACATGGGTGCTACATACTCCGTGGAGCGGCTGTAGTCGTACTCCCCATCTGCGGTGCGTGCTGCCACAACCTGTGGCATGTGCTGCATAAAGTCGCCTCCAAATACAAGACGTATGGTGTCGCACGCCACGGTGGGCGATGTTGTTGTATCGCCA
This sequence comes from Alistipes sp., assembly GCA_045645705.1. GTDB lineage: Bacteria > Bacteroidota > Bacteroidia > Bacteroidales > Rikenellaceae > Alistipes. The sequence goes on from JAZRJJ010000063.1 coordinate 5,542, forward strand.
GATGGCGTAGTGCAGCTTATGGCAAGCAACAAGAATGCTGCAGTGAGTATGCGTGATAGGTGTTTCATAGTGGCGCAAAGATACCACTTTTTTGTAGTAACACCAAAGGAGAGACCCTTCATTGCTGGAGGGTCTCTCTAATTTGTTGTGTTTTTGGCGTTTAGAAATTATACTGCGCCATTATGCTCAGACGGTTTGCATCGCCCTTCGCATCGCTTGCGTTTACTCTGCCGCCATGTAGGTATTCCAACGCTACGGTGAAGTTGTGGGTAACGTTGTAGAATGCGTTGGCGAAGATGTAGTGGCCGCGCGAGTACTGCGTATCCGATAGTGTGCCGTTGTGCTTCTCGAGGTGTACCTCCGAGTAGCCTCCCGCTAGCCAGAACTTGTTAGGCATGATGTTAATCTGTGCTGCTGCCTGCCAGCCCCACATGGGCAATGTCTGAAGGCGAGTGGGGTCGTTGGGGTCATAAGTGATGTCGTAGGGCGTACCCATCAAGTCGTTGATATATGGGGTGATGCCGCGACCATATACACCGTTCATGTAGATGTCTACCCACTTGCTGGCCTCAATATGTCCGCTGAGCTGCACGCCCCAACCAAACTGTGTGGTATTCTCACCCGTGCGGTTGTTGTGGAGGTACATATCTCTCACTACGCCTGAAGCACGAATGTGACTTGTGCGATTCTCTCCCCATGCATACTGCAAGTAGGCGATACCGTCGGGTACGCGCTGATAGATAGCCGAGAAGTGCTCGCCATAAGTTGCATTCACGGTGGGAACCTCGGCTGCAACACCAAATGTTATGTGCTTGTCCCAGCAGGTGTGCTCCCAGCGTATCATCTCCGTGAAGCGGAAGTTATAGGCATTGGGACCCTCGAAGTCGATGGTCTGGGGTGCCGCCATAAGGTCGCAGAAGGTCGTAACATCGCGACCCACGGTGAAGCCCAACATCTGGATGTAGGCCGAGCGCAGGCGGGGTAGGTAGGAGAAGGCATCGCCACCACGGAAGTCAATGTCGGTGTATGCCACGATGCGACCGAGGCTCTCGGTGTTGATTACACCCTTGAGGAAGATGCGCGATGTCGAGGCATCCATCATCACGCGCTGCCTGTTGGCATAGCCCTTGGTCATCGAGATGTCGTAGGTCACGAAGTCAATGTTGCCAATCGCACCCATAAAGTCGTAGCTCGTGCGTAGCGTCACCGTAGCACCCAAGCCAAGCATAAACCTCTTATCCTCCGAGGTGAAGATGAACTGCGGGTTGTGAGGCTGCTGAAAACCTTTGCGCGCAGTTTCGGCAAAAACCTTGGTGGCTTCGCAGTGGTCGCCACCCTTTGCGTGCTTGTCGTGGTGGTGCTGCGCCGTGGCATTCGCGCCGCCAATAAGCATCGCCACAAGAACCATAAGTGATAGTCCAAAGTGTTTCATAGTAGATGTTAAATTTAAGTGAAACCATAATTTAGTTCACCCACACCTCGAACAAGTTATATGCCAAATGGCTGAGCGGTATGACAGCGTAGTCGATAACAAAAAAATGACCGAGGCACATCTCTGTACCTCGGTCTTGGTTTAATGTGACGCCTTAAAGCGTCGCATCACGCATTAGCGCACCTGACGGATAATCTCGCCACCGTGCTTGATAGCCTCCTCGTTCTGGGGCAACATCTTCCATGCGCGCTCGGGCAAAGTCTTCTTCAAACCAGCCATTACGTTCTCCATCTTAACAACGGGGCGAACCTTAAGGTATGCACCCAAAATCATGGTGTTGAACAACTTGGCCTGGCCCAAACGTGCGCACTCTGCAGTAGCGTCAATCTGGTAAACGCTGATGTCTGTACGAGTGGGGTGGCTTGTGATACCGTTTGTGTCGTAGATAAGAACACCACCGGGCTTAACCTGGCTCTCGAACTTATCCATAGACTGCTGGTTCAAAACCACTACGCAATCGAACTCATGAGCGATGGGCGATGAAATAGCCTTATCCGAGAGGATAACGGTTACGTTAGCGGTACCACCACGCATCTCAGGACCGTATGAAGGCATCCATGTTACCTCCATGTCCTGCATAATTCCAGAGTAAGCCAAAATCTTACCCATAGTGAGGACACCCTGTCCTCCGAAACCTGCAATGATTATTGTCTCTTTCATAACTGCTTACTCTTTAGTTGTATCCTTCAAGTCTCCGGGCTCGTAGAATGGCAACATGTTCTTCTCAAGCCACTCGTTTGATGCAACGGGT
>JAZRJJ010000064.1:0-29561 GCA_045645705.1 Alistipes sp.
TAGCAAAGGTTACGCTTACGCTTGTTAGTCTTTTTTGTCAGGATGTGACTGTGATAAGCGTGCTTACGCTTGATCTTACCTGTGCCGGTGAAAGAAAAACGCTTCTTCGCAGCGGCATTTGTTTTCATTTTTGGCATTGTTACAAAAGTTAAATTAGTTAATAATAGCGCGCAAAGGTAAATATAAATTTTGACACTGCAAAATTATCGAATTCAAAAAACACAAATTTATACCACTTTCTTTGCTCGAGCATGGTAAAAATTAGCGGTCCTTGAGCTTAAACTGTGCCGCAACGGGAAGGTGATCCGAGAGTACAACCTCCGTATTGGCGTTGTAGTTGAGTGGCTCGAAGCCATCAGAGTAGAGCACATAGTCGATACGCAACCAGCCCCACATAGGACGATAGGTATATCCCAGACCGCTACCCTTCTCGGCAAAGAGGTCCTTCAAGTCGCGTGTCATCTGCTTGTAGACATACGAGCCAGGGGTATCGTTGAAGTCACCGCACACAATATGGCGATATGGCGTTGCAGCGATAATCTGGCGCAATGAGTCCACATGATTTCTACGCACCTCGGTGTTCTGTGCAACGCGGTCCACGATGCTCATCATATTCTCGCTATCGCCCAAAATCTTACCGCGAGCGATGCTCTCGCTATCCTCCTCGGTGATACCCATAGTGTAGAAGTGGTTGTTAAAGACACGAACGGTATCCTTGTCCGCAATAAGCACATCGACCCACTGCGAGGTACCGCGTCCTGTGTTTGCGATGCTACCGCTGGCGATGATGGGATAGCGGCTATATGTACGCATAACAGCATACTCCGACTCCACGACATCACTGACGTAGACATTCTTATACTCGTTGTTCATCAACGAGTCGATATACTCCAGGTTGTCGGCATCGAGAGCGAACTCCTGCAAGCAGATGACATCCGCCGCACGGCTCTTCGTAATGAAGGGGTTAGAGTTCGAGATGTAGTCACCAAACTCCTTCACCGCGCGGTGACCCTCATCGTTGCGGAAGCCACGCACGTTGTATGTAAGCACCGTAATCACATCGCGAGGCTGCGACTCAGTCTCGGTGTTACGCACCCAATTGATGCGGAAGAACTGCGACATATGGAATAGACCATAGATGAGCACGAGTGCCACAACGGCTGCCATCTTCCATCTACGCGCAATGAGCCAGATGATGAAACATGCCAACACCATGACATAGAGAATCTGTGGGAAGTGGCCTGTAATGGTGAGTGCGCCCCAGTGCTGTGGCGCAATGTAGGGTGTGACATAGGCAATTACGAGTGCTACAGAGAGCGAGATGGTCAGCGCCAAGTGTATGATAAACAAAATGGTGCCGATGTAAGAGCCATTTCTCTTTGGTTTCGAGCCTCCACCCAGTGGTGAGCTGCTGTAGGTTTCGCTGTTGTGTGACATAGTCGTAAGCTTTGTAACCTTAGGGGGTTAAGTTTATTGTTTGAGTCAGTAATTTTAATATTGATAGTAGTTATTGTTCTTGCGGGCCTGGTGACGCCACCATACGAGCAACAGCCAGCCCCAGAACATACCTCCGAGATGAGCAAAGTGTGCCACGCTATCCATGGTGCCCGATACTCCAAGCAAGAGCTCCAGCACGCCGTAGATAATCACAAACCACTTTGCCTTGAGCGTGATAGGTGGGAAGATAAGCGATATCATGGCGTTGGGATGCATGAGGCCAAATGCCAACAGCAAGCCAAATATAGCACCCGAAGCGCCCACGGTGGGAACCTGCATATATGATATCCAAGCGCGTGAGCCCACCTCGAGCGTAGCGAAGTCAATCTGCGCAACACCCATCTGGAAGAGTGCAGCGCCAACACCACATACTATATAATAGGTAAGGAAGCGCTTCGAGCCGAGTTCGAGCTCGAGGGTGCGTCCAAACACCCACAACGAGAACATATTGAAGAAGAGGTGCGAGAAACCGCCGTGCATGAACATATATGTGAATGGCTGCCAGAAGCTGAAGTGCGCCTGGTTCCAGGTGGGGTCGACAACAGCGTTTATCGACAATATCTCACGCCATAGCGCCTGCGCGCCCACTCTCACATCGAGGGGGAAGAGCTGGAAGCGCACCATCGACGACTCGAAGAGCGACGCTGCCAAAAAGACAACAACATTTGCAATTATAAGGTTGAGCACCACAGGGGGTGTCTGACGCTGTATTCTGAATATAGACATAGCTATAAGTTTGGTTACAAATTAAAATTTCGTGAGCTTCGCGCGCAACTCATCCACCGTAAGCTCCGCCATGATGGGCGAGCCAGAGTTTGTGAAGCTGGGGTTTGCGCACTTCTCCAGGCGGTGCAACAGTTCCAGTGCCTCTGCCGACTTCACGCCCTTGCCATAGCCTGCGCTACCGCGACGCGCCATAAGCTCTGCCATGCGCTCGCGCTCGCGCTCCAGGGGCATATCGCCATCCTCGATGCCGTGCAGCAACTCATATATCAACTCATCGAGCGGCGTCGCAACATCCAGCACCGCGGGGCGTCCCGCAACCGAGATGCGACCCTCACCGAGATACTCAATCTCGAAGCCCATCGCCGCGAACTCCGTGGCGTGCTCCTCCATAAGTTCATACTCCGCAAGCGAGAGCACCAACTCCTCGGCAAAGAACATGCGCTGCGTAGCCACCGCGCCACACTTCATGGCACCCAACACCTCCTCAAACAGGATGCGCTCCTTGGCTCTGCGCAACGACACCACAACACTGCGGCAGCCATAAGTTGCCACAGCATAGCCTCCACCCACGGTCATGCACTCTCCAAACGCAGGCACCTCAACGCTCTGCATCGAAGAAGATACTATGTCGAACAACGACTCCTCGCACTCGGGTTCCTCGTCAATAAACTCCATAACGCTACCCGACGCCATCGAACCCATGGTAGAGGTATGAATGGCGAACTCCTCGGCCACCTCCGAAACATTCATGCCGCCGCGTGGGGCATGGCCCTTTGCTCCGCCACCCTCGAATGGTACATCGAAGCCCGTGAATGGCACATCGGGCATCGGCGCAGTGGGGTCTATATACTCCTCGACAAAGGGGTTGTACGAGATGTTTGTCGAAGAGCGTGGCTCGCGATATACCTGACGCTCACCGCTAAATACGGGGATGTCGACAGCGCCCTCGGCATTGAAGTCCATCTGTGGCACCGCACCCGTCTTTGCGAGGGTCTCGCGGATTGCGGCCTGCAAAATCTCGAGTATGACATCCGTATCGGCGAACTTGACGGTCGTCTTCTGCGGATGCACATTCACATCTACCCTCTCGGGGTCCACCGTGATGTAGATGAAGTACGAGGGCATGCAACCCTCGGGTATAAGTTTCTCGTAGGCACGCACAATGGTGCGCTGCATGGCCTGCGAGTAGAAGTATCGTCCATTGACGAAGAGGTACTGCTCGTTGTTACGCTTCTTGGCTGCTGCGGGGCGACCCACAAAGCCCTCGATGCGCACAACAGAGGTATCCACCTCAACATCCAGCAAGTTTTGGCGTATGTGCTTACCCACGATATCCACAATGCGGCCACGACGATTTGTCGGAGGAAGCATATAGACAGGGGCATCGTTCTGTCTGAGTTCGAACTCCACCTCGGGGTTACATAGCGCAACACGCTGAAACTCACTCTTTATCTGCGAGGCCAGTCGTGCGTTGTCACCATCGATAAACTTTCGGCGCGAGGGGACATTGTAGAAGAGGTTGCGCACCACAAACTGCGAGCCCTTCGAGCACGATATGGGTGTCTGGCTGCGGAACTCGCCACCCGAAATCTCGGTCAGCGTGCCGAGCTCATCCTCCTCCCTACGCGTGCGAAGCTCCACCTCCGCCACCGCTGCGATACTCGCCAGAGCCTCACCTCTAAAACCAAAGGTGTGCAACTGGTAGACATCCTCTATGGAGCGAATCTTCGACGTTGCGTGGCGGTCGAATGCCATGCGGGCATCCATCATCGACATACCAATGCCGTCGTCGACAATCTGAATCATATCCTTGCCACCGTTGCGGAAGTTGACACGCACACACTTCGCCCCCGCGTCAATGGAGTTTTCCATCATCTCCTTGACGACGTTCGAGGGTGCGTTGACAACCTCACCTGCTGCAATCTGGTTTGCAACAATCTCGGGTAGCAGTTTTATTCTGTCCATTTCGTTTTCGGGTTACTCCTCGCTCTCTTCTACGCGCTTACCATCCACAATCTCGACATCATCGGAGTAGATGGTCACATTATTTGTTCTACTCCACTCATTCGCCTCGTTCAATCTATCAGCCAGGTCTGGATCAATTTCATCCTCCTCATAGTTGATTTCGACATGCTCCATGTAACTTGGAGTGTGGAGTGCAGTTGAATCACTGTCAATATAATCAGCACCTCCCTCGACAACCTCCGTTGCCTCGCCAATATTCATAAAGCGGGTCAGTATTTCGGTTGCACGGGGCAAGACATAGGCAAAGCCCATACCCACGACCACAATCAGTATGCCATAGCGCAAGAGGCGATTTGAAGCGCTCTTTGCCTGGTCATCGCGCGACTCACGGCGTGCCTCCTTCTTCATGCGCAGGTAGTCGCCCGGCTCATAGGGAAGGTTGTCGGTCTCGCTCGAGGTGCCATGCAGCTCCTTGCGACGCTGATTGAATGCCTCCTTTACGGGGTCATAGTAGCGTGGCGTGTAGTTGAACTGACGCGGCTTTGTCTTATGTGGTCTAAATATCGACATCTTGTATTATTGAAATATTTTCACACTTTTCAGTTGTCGTATGTTGTCAGAAGCAGTTAGATGTGGTGGCTTGTCGCAGGTGGCAAAACCGCAGTTTACTTGAAGTAAATGAGGATTTTGCAACCAAGCAAGACGCCGCAGATGACTGCTTATCACAACATACTACCTAAAGAAGTTTTTCATTCGGGTAAGTATATCCTGATTATCGCGGTTCTCCGTACGCTTGAAGTTGGGCTGCTCGCTGAGCTCCTCAACAAGCTTGCGCTCCTCCTTGGTAAGGGTTGTGGGGATGACAACATCTACAACAACAATGATATCGCCACGACCACGACCGTTAACATCGGGAAGACCCTTGCCACGAAGACGCATAACCTTGCCCGACTGTGTGCCTGGCTCGATGGTGATGCGCACGCGACCGTCGATTGTAGGCACTTCGGCATCACCGCCAAGAATAGCGGTAGTAACCGAGATGCCGAGGTTGTGCACGAGGTTGTTGCCCTGACGCTCGAAGTCGGGGTGACTCTCCTCCTTGATTACCACGATGAGGTCACCGTTGATGCCACCATGGCGTGCGGCGTTACCCATACCCTGAAGCGTGAGTGCCATGCCCTCGGCAACACCTGCGGGAATCTTAACCTCTACGACCTTATCGGCGCGCTCCGTACCCTCACCATTGCAATGAGTACACTTATCCTTGATTACGCGGCCCTCGCCCTGACATGTGGGACAGACGCTCTGGGTCTGCATACGGCCAAAGAATGAGTTCTGCACCGTGATAACATAGCCCGAGCCACCACACTGCGAACAGGTGGTGAACGACGACTTATCCTTTGCTCCCGTGCCGCCACACTTCTCGCATGCGACAACCTTATTGAGCTTGAGCTTCTTGGTTACGCCCTCGGCAATCTCCTTAAGCGTGAGGCGCACAGAGATGCGCAAGTCGCTACCGCGGTTTACTCTCTGACGGCCACCACGGCTGCGGCCACCGCCGAAGCCACCAAATGTGCCACCAAAGATATCACCGAACTGCTCAAAAATATCCTCCATAGAGAAGCCGCCAGCGCCACCGAAGCCGCCAAAGCCGCCTGCGCCACCACCAGGACCATTCATGCCTGCGTGGCCAAAGCGGTCGTAGCGCGCACGCTTATCGTCGTTCGACAACACATCGTACGCCTCGGCTGCCTCCTTGAACTTCTCCTCGGCCTCCTTATCACCTGGGTTCTTGTCGGGGTGATACTTGATTGCGGCCTTACGATAGGCCTTCTTTATAGCTTCGGCATCGGCGTTCTTCTCGACGCCCAACACCTCGTAGTAGTCTCTCTTCTCTGCCATAACACTACCCTATTATTCACCAACAACAACCTTTGCGTAGCGCAACACATGGTCACCCATCTTGTAGCCACGCTGCACACAATCGATAACAAGGCCGCGCTTATCCTCGCCCGCAGCGAAACGCGCTACAGCCTCCTGCTCCTCCTCGTTGAAGGGCATACCTACGCACTCGATAGCCTTGATGCCCGCAGCGTTAAGCACGCCCTCGAACTTCTTCATAACGAGAGTCTCACCCTCGCGCAAAGCCACGATGTCGTCGCTCTTTGCCGAAGCTGCCACGGCACGCTCCATATCGTCCAAAACGGGCAGGATAGCCTTCCATGCACCCTCCGAGCCACGCTCCACGAGCTCCATCTTCTCCTTGATGGTGCGCTTGCGGAAGTTGTCGAACTCGGCCTGCAGACGCATATACTTATCGCGCCATACGGCAATCTGCTCCTCGAGCGTAGGCTCTGCTGACACATTGTCAGTTGCCGCCTCCTGCTCGACTGACACATTGTCAGCCTCGGCCGTGTTCACTGTCTGCTCTAAGTTCTCTGCCTCAACGTTTGTTGTCTTCATATCTTTCTCATTATCTGTCTGTTGACCCATCATAAATCTCTTAAAGTTAAATTGTTTCATATAATAATGAACAAATTATATGCCTAATATAAATATCGTAGGGCGCTTCTCGAATGGTGGCACTCCCGCCTTGCGCCACGCCTCGATGGTCATGGTGCGAATATACTCATCGGGAGCTGTGATATCCGTAGCCACCGTGAGCTTCAAGCGGGGCGAGAGGCTCTTAACGAGCGTCTCGAAGAGCTTGACATTGCGATAGGGAGCCTCGATAAAGAGCTGCGACTGCTGCTCCTCCGTCACCCTACGCTCCAGCTCCTTCAGGCGACGCTGACGCTCGGGGTCCTTGATGGGGAGATAGCCCACAAAGGCGAAACTCTGGCCATTGAGTCCCGATGCCATAACCGACATAAGTATCGACGAGGGGCCCACAAGAGGCACTACGCGAACACCATGGCGATGTGCCAGGGCAGCAATAGCGGCACCAGGGTCTGCAACACCCGGCACACCAGCCTCCGAGATGACACCCGCCGAGCGACCCTCCAACACGGGCTTAAGCATGCGCTCCACCTCGCGGGCATCGGTCGTATGTTCGTTTAGCTCCACGAACTCCAGCTCCTCAATCCTGCGCTTTACACCCGCCTTCGAGAGGAAGCGGCGTGCCGAGCGTGTATTCTCGACGATGAAGTAGTCGAGCGAGTCCATAATCGCGCGGTTCGCCTCAGGCAGGACATCCCACACTGGCGTAGCCTCCGAGATGGGGCATGGAATCATGTATATAGTACCCTTTGTCATCGTTCTGTGTATATTCGTTTTACGCGCTGCGAGATAGAGGTCATAATCTCGTAAGATATGGTGTCAAGCACGCGTGCCATATCCTCAAGCGTATTACCGCTCTCGGTGCCAAAGATAGTCACCTTGTCGCCTACCTCAACGCCCTCAATATCTGTAATATCTATCATTGCGCTATCCATGCATACGCGGCCCACAATCTTTGCGCGCTCACCACGTACCAATACCTCCCAGCATCCGTTGCCAAGATGTCTATCTAGGCCATCGGCATAGCCCACAGGAATAGTCGCCGTAATCATCTCACGCTCTGTACGCATAGAGCGAGCATAGCCGATGCTCTCGCCCTTTGCCAAGGTCTTTATCTGCACGATGCGCGTTGAGAGCGTAGCAACGGGGATAAGTTTATCGTTGTGCTCAAAGCCAAAGCCATACAAGCCAAGGCCCAAGCGACACATATCGAAGTGCGCCTCCTTAAATCGCACGATAGCCGCCGAGTTGGCGATATGGCGCAGAGGCTTATAGTCGAGCCACTCCGTAAGCTGCTGACTCATATAGTCGAAAGCCGCAATCTGCTTGCGTGTGAAGTCATCCTCCGCGGGGATATCAGCGGATGACAGGTGCGAGAATATCGAAGCTACACGAAGCGACGTATCGAGGTGTATAGCGCGACCCAAGAGGTCAATGTCATCATCCACAAAACCGAGGCGGTGCATGCCCGTATCGAGCTTGATGTGTATGGGGTATGCCTCGCGGTGGGCATGGTGCACAGCGCGCCTAAAGGCATCCAGCGAGTGGAAGCTATATATCTCTGGCTCAAGGTCGTGAGCAATCATCATATCGAAGCTATCCTGGTCGGCATTGAGCACCACGATAGGCATCGTAATACCCTTCTTCCTCAGCGTAACGCCCTCATCGGCAAAGGCAACTGCCAAGTAGCGCACACCCTCATGCTGGAGCATGCGTGCCACATCCACGTCTCCCGTGCCATAGCTTCCCGCCTTGACCATAGCCACTATTGGGTGGTGCTGGGGCAAGTGCTGACGGAAGTAGTTAAGGTTCTTCTTCATCGCCGCGAGGTCCACCTCCAAAGTGGTGGTATGCGTGCGGCGCTCCAAGAGGCGTGTGAGGCGCTCAAACCTGCTATCGCGGCTACCCTTAACCAGGATTACCGACTTCGCCCAGCGCTCGCGGTCGAAGTTTTCGATAAGTTCATCCGTAGAGAGATAGAACGACGAGCCGCGTGGGAAGAGGTGGGCAAACGATGAGATGGTCTCACCGACACCTATCAAGTGGTCAACGGCCGCCTTCTTCACCGCCGCAGCGACACGCTGGTACAATTCCTCGCTTGGGATGCCGCTCTGGCGGATATCCGAGATTACGGCAACCCTGCGTCGTCCCATTGACTGCACATAGAGCGCATCCAAAGCCACCGCCACGGAGTTGATGTCGGAATTATATGTATCGTCAATAATCATAGAGTCGTCGACACCCTCCTTCAGCTCGAGGCGCATAGCCACATGTGCCGAGAAGACAGCGTCGTCGACACCATAGCCCAAGCGGCGCATGAGAGCCGAGACATGCAGTGCATCCACCGAGAGTGCATCGCTCAACTCGAGCTCATCCTCAACATCCTCCTCCAGACTACTATCTATAAGCTCGCGGTCGCCATAGAGCTCCTCTATGCAACTTGCCAGCGAGCGATACTCACTACTATATATAATCGTGCGTGCGCGACGCGCGAGGAGCAACTTCTCCTCAATCTTTGCACGCTCCGAAGTGAAGTTTGCCGAGTGCGCATCGCCAATAGATGTCACAACGACAATGTCGGGGCGTATCATAGCCTCCAGACGCTCCATCTCACCAGGCTCCGAGATACCCGCCTCGATGAAGGCTACCTCCTCCTCGCCATCGAGCATGAGCAACGATAGCGCCACGCCGAGCTGCGAGTTGTAGCTCTTGGGCGAGGCAAACGAGCGCACCGTGTCGGGCATAGAGCGCGATGCCCACTCCTTGACGATAGTCTTACCGTTGGAGCCCGTGATGGCAACTACCCTACCCTTGAACTCGCGGCGGTGGTATGCTGCAAGTCGTTGCAGAGCACCTATTGCCGAATCGACAACGACAATGCCGACGCCATCCTCCTTAACCTCAACATCGCGCTCAACGATGAAGGCCTTAACGCCGCGTGCCACCATTGCGGGAATGAAGGCGTGGCCATCGTGGTGCTTGCCATTGATAGCCACAAAGACCATATCGTCGGATGAAAAGACACCGCGCGAATCGGTAGCCACCTCCTTAACTCTGAGGTCGCAACCACGATGCTCACCGCCCACGATACGAGCAATTTCAGACAATAGGTAATTCATATATCTAAAGTTTTAGTCGCGTTTGAAAGTCACCACAGTGATGCCCGCGCCACCCCTGTCGGCATGGTCGTCGGCAACTGTTGCCACATCGCGCACCGTGCGCAAGTAGCGGCGTATCTCCTCCTTGAGCGCTCCCGTACCCTTGCCATGAAGGATTGTAACGCCCGAGACACCCACCATAAGGGCATCGTCCACCAAGTCCTCGACAGCGGCGAGCGCCTCCGAGGCACGCATGCCACGCACATCTATGTGGTCGCGGAAATTGAGCTTGCGCTGGTTGATATCCACCGACACCACCGTGCGCGCCGTTGTGGGGCGTGTAGCCTCGCGATACTCCGCCGAGCTCACAGCCTTCAGGCGCTCCATCTCCACCATTATCATCATCTGACCGAATGCCACCTGCGCCTTCTTGCCCTTTATCATCTGCACTACGCCAGGCACATCCTGTCCCTCAATCTTAACCTTCGAGCCCACCTCAATCTTCACGGGCTTAACCTCCTCGGCCTTGGGCGCAGGCTCCACGCCACGCTCACGCTCCATGCGGCGCTCCTCTCTGCGCTCACGGCGGCGTGCCAGACGCTCCATCTCGCGCTTGATGTGGTCGTCGTGCTTCTCGGCAGCCTCATCCACAACCGTATCGGCGAAGCCCTCAAACTCCTTGCGCGCAAGGCGTGTGAGCTCCTTATCGGCCTGCGACTCGCGGATGGTGCGGATGGTGTTCTCAATGGTGCGGTTAGCCTCCGAAATCAACGCCTCGGCCTCCTTGCGCGCCTTATCCAAAATCACCTTACGCTCATCGCGAATGCTCTGCAAGCGGTCGGTATATGTCTGCTCGAGCTGCTCCACCTTGCGGTCTGTCTGGCGGATGCGGTCGCGCTTCTCGGCCCAATAGCGCTTGTCGCGGGCAATCTCGCGCAACTGCTTCTCGAGGTTGATGTGGTCCTCACCCGCCTTATCCATTGCTGTGCGCACGATATCTTCGGGAAGGCCAATCTTGCGTGCCACCTCAATAGCAAACGAACTGCCGGGCTTACCCATCTCGAGGCTAAAGAGTGGCTGTATATTCTTGACATCGAAGGCCATAGCGCCATTTGCTACGCCCTCGTTGCGTGATGCGAAATATTTGATGTTGGCATAGTGCGTCGTAATAACGCCATAGGCCCTGCGCTCAACGAAGCGCTCCAAAATGGACTCCGAGATAGCACCGCCAATCGTAGGCTCCGTACCCGAGCCGAACTCGTCAATCATGATGAGCGTACGCTCCGACGCCTCTGCCAGCATCGCCTTCATGTTCACAAGGTGTGACGAGTAGGTCGAAAGGTCGTTCTCCAATGACTGCTGGTCGCCAATGTCAATCATCAACGAGTCAAACAATGGGAACTCCGAGTTCTCGAGCACAGGCACCAGAAAGCCGCACTGCACCATATACTGCAATATGCCCGTAGTCTTCAAACATACGGACTTACCACCAGCATTGGGTCCCGAGATTACCAAGATTCTACGCTCGGCATTGAGCTCCATGTCGAGGGGCACGATAGCCTTGCCCTGCGCCTTAAGCGTCTGCTCCAAGAGTGGGTGACGCGCCTTGCGCAAGAGCAAGCGTCCCTCGGTTGAGATGATGGGCTTGACAGCGCCATTATCCAATGCCCAGCGCGCCTTGGCACGCAGCATATCCATCTTTGTGAGGTACTCCTCGATGCGGTCAAGACCCTCAACATCGGCACGTAACACCGCAGTAAGCTCCGTAAGGATGCGCACAATCTCGCGCATCTGGGCATACTCCAGCTCGCGCAACTCGTTGTTCAGCTCGACAACCTCCACGGGCTCGACATAGAAGGTACGACCCGTAGCCGACTCATCGTGTATGAAGCCCGCCAGCTTACGCTTGTTTGCCGCAGCAACGGGGATAACGGCATGGCCATCGCGAATCGAAATCATGGCGTCCGCCTCGACGATACCCGAGGCCTTAGCCCTCTGCAGGACCTGCTGCAGGCGCTTTGCCACCTGACCCTCATGCTCACGGATGGCACGACGTATCTCGGCCAACTCCTGCGAAGCCGAGGAGCGCACCTCGCCCTTATCGTCGACCACGCGCTCTATCTCGCGCTGCAACTCTGGGAAGAGCTGCACACGCTCCGTCATGCGGCGCAAGGCGGGATAGCTACCCTCACGGCGCGAGCGGATGAAGCCCACAATGGCACTCACACCCCTCAACGCACGCAGCAGCACCGCGCACTCATCAGCCATGAGGTAGGCACCCTCAACGGCAATCTTATCGATGATTGAACGGAGGTCCTCCTGCTCGCCAATCTCGGCGCCAGGCTCCATAGCCAACACCGTGCGCATCTCATCGGCAAGCGTCAGGCGCTCCTCAATCTCACGGCGTGAGCGCGAGAAGCCCTCCGCAGCCATGAGCTCGCGGGCCGAGAGCATGGAGCAACGCTCCACAATCTGCTCCCTGATGCGGTCGAAGCCGACCCTCTGTTCAAAATTCGATGGGTATATCATCTCTATACTATCGTGCACCACACCCCTCGCGAGGCGTGGCACACACCTTTATATTATTCGTTAGACTCTCTTGCTGCACGCTTTGCCTCGCGGGCTGCCTCACGCTCCGCCTTCTTCGCAGCCTTCGCCTCCATCTCCTCGGCAGACTTACCGAATACCGAGATGTTCACATAGCGCATGGGGCGAGCCTTGACATCCTCCAATAACAGGCCGAGATTGTCGCTTGCAGTGGTGAGCGAGTCGTATAGCTCGGTGTCGTTGAGCAACTTACCAACAGAGCCCTCGCTGCTCTCGATTGAGGCGAGAACGCCATTGAGCGAGTCAACAGTTGCCGAAAGCTGGTTAACGAGGTCAGCATCTGCCAGGTCGCCGCTGAATGACTCGAGGTTGGTAATCATAGCCTCGATGTTTGCAGAGCTCTCCGAGAGCATGGTTGTGAACGAACGCAAATCGCCAAGAGCACCCTCGATGTCATCGCTTGAGGCGGTGAGCATCTCATCGATAGATGCGGTCACAGACTCGAGGTTAGCCACGAGCTTACCGATACCCTCGCTGTTATTCTCCAAGATGGTATTGAGGTTATCAACCGTAACATTCAAGCCCTCGAGCAACTCGCCACCCTTATCGGCCAACGAGCCGAGCATATCGGCACGCACGCGGCCCTCGAATGTACCGCCGTCAGGCATGGGAGTCTCCGAGTCACCCTGGATGATATAGACCTCCATGCCACCCATAAGGCCCGATGAAGCAATCTCTGCAACCGAGTTGTCGGGAATCATATCGGCATACTCGCCATCGATAGATAGCTCCACCTCAACGCCCTCATCAAGAAGAGTGATGGTGCGCACATTGCCCACCTCTACACCACGCATCTTAACGCGCGATGACTCCATAAGACCTGTTACATCGTCATAATAGACAGTGTAGGTGTTGTTCGAGAGGAATATGTTCTGGCCACCAAGCCACTTAATACCCCACCATGACACCAAAATTACGATTACGGTAAACGTACCGACCTTCAAATAACTGCTAAGTTTCATATCTCTATGTTTTTAATTTTCACTATTTTGTCACAATCTTGCCATCCTCGAAGTAGACGATGTAAGCATCCTTGAATGTCTTGCGCGCCTCGGCCAAGTCCTGCTTCGCAGCCTCACGCGTAGCATAGCTACCGTAGCAGTACTTATACTTATATTTACCCGTGCTCATCAACAGACGCACCTTGCCCTTGTACGACTTGAACTGACAGTCGCGCGTGTCAACCTCATAGGTGCTCGAGATAAGCTGGATGGCATAACCACATGTAAGTTCCGCCTCATCTGACTCAACCTCAGATGCACTCTCCACGGGAGCACTCTCACCATCTGCGACCACCACACCCTCATCACTCGAGATGGCATCCAAGCCATTAAAGAAGCTGACAATAGCACTTGTTATGGCCGTTGCAATCTCCTTCTTACCCTTCGCGGAGGTTATGTAGGCGAAATCGCTGGGGTTGGTCATGTAGCCAATCTCGACAAGCACGCCGTGACCCTCCAGGTAGTAGAGCATAGTCCATATCTTACCCGACTTGACACCGAGGCTCTTGAGGCCGAGCTTCTGTATATTATCGCAGCACTGCTGTGCAAACATACGGTTGCGGGGCTCGTTGTCGAGCTGACGCGTGAGCACCTTGATAAAGCCCATGGACTTTGTATCCAAGTCATTGATGTTCAGCGCATCGCCATCGTCAGCAAAGAGGTTTGCGCGGCTGTCATTCTGCTTCATGAGTGCCTCGTCGAGCGACAACACCCACGCCTCGCAGCCACTCACCTTTGTGTTCTCCAGCGCATTGGCATGGATGCCCACGGTGAGGTCCGCGCCCTTGCTGTTTGCGAACTCCGCACGCATGCGGTTATCGGTGTTCTGGTTGGCATGATACGACGAGTCGCTATGGCGCGTGAGATAGACATCGAGGTCGGGCATCTTGGTTGCCAACTGACGACGTATCTCCTTTGATATATCAAGAACAATATCTGCCTCGTGCACCTTACCCACTGCCTTACCTGGGCGGGGGTTGCCATGACCGGGGTCGAGCACCACAACTCTTTTTCGTCCCTCCTGCGCAACATTAGCGCTCTGATGCGCGTTAGCCACAACAGGCATAAGGAGTGCGACGATGAGTGTTATTATGAGATTTCTCATAAAATGTTCCAGTTTACAAAAATTATTACTATATTTGCGGGTTGTTGCGCGCTAGGCAAGCGCACGCAACATATGCCAAGAGTCGAGCGACTCAAAGCACCCTTATCGGTTTTGCCGACATGCGTCGGCAAAGTTACAAAAAATTATTGAATTTTGAGGCATATTTTGTTAAAATATCTTCCATCGGTACTACTCGCCATGGTGTTCATGTCACTCTGTTTCGGCCTTACAGCCGCAGGCAGAGGCAGTTTCGGCACACTATGGTCTAACGACTCCACAGCGATGATTTCCGCCATCGGGGACACAACAAGGGTGGAAAGGGAGAGTGCACCACGCAAGAGTGGCGGCATGCACTTCACGGATATCGTCGAGGGTAAGGCTGTCGACTCGGTGGTCTTCGATGCACGAAACAAACTTATCCATAGCTACAAAAGTGGTGATGTGACATATCAGGGCATGAACCTTAAGGCGGACTACATGCGTGTGGACATGGAGACAAAGAACATCTTTGCCCATGGCTACCCCGATAGCACCAACTTGCGCGAGGATGGCACACCACGCAACACACAGCCCGAATTCTCGGACGGTGGCTCGCCATACTCTATGGATACCATCACCTACAACCTCGAGACACGCAAGGCAAAGATTAAGGGTATCGCGACACAGCAGGGTGACGGCTGGCTTATCGGCAGTAGCGTGAAGATGCACCCCGATGAGTCTATTCACATCGGCCACGGTATGTACACCACCTGTGACTGTATCGACCACCCCCACTTCTACATCGCCATGACCCAGGCAAAGGTAATCCCTGGCAAGAAGGTGGTTACGGGCTACGCATACCTCGTCATGGAGGATGTGCCCATCTACTTCCCCGGTATCCCCGAGGGCTTCTTCCCCGTGCAGTCGGGTCCCAAGTCGGGTATCCTGATGCCTACATATGGTGAGGATGCCAAGGGCTTCTTTATCCGCGACTTGGGTTACTACTTCACCCTCGGTGAACATATGGACCTCGCCATCCGTGGTGGTATCTACACGCTCGGTTCGTGGGAGGTATCTGCCGTGTCGCAGTATGTCAAGCGCTACAAATTCAGGGGTAACTTCAACCTTATGTACTCGGCAATCCGCACGGGTGAGAAGGGTGAGCCCGACTTTGTGCAGCAGAACAACTACAAAATCCAGTGGACACACTCGCAGGACCCCAAGGCAAACCCCGGCTCGACATTCTCGGCTTCGGTGAACCTTACCTCAAGTGGTTATAGCCGCTACTCGGCAACAACCGTAAACGACATCCTCGCGACGCAGACCAACTCATCTATATCGTACTCGAAGAACTGGGAGGGCACACCCTTCTCATTGGCTCTTAACATGGCGGTATCACAGAACTCGCGCGATAAGACCCTCTCCGTTACATTGCCCACGATTACCTTCAACGTAGCGAGCTTCAACCCCTTCAAGCGCAAGGAGGCCGTTGGTAAGACACGCTGGTACGAGAAGATTAAGATGAGCTACTCGATGAAGATGACTAACTCCGTAAATGCCAAGGAGGATGAGATATTCACAAAGGAGACGCTCAAAAAGATGAAGAATGGTATTCAGCACACCATTCCTATCTCTACATCGTTGTCGCTCTTCAACTATATCAACATCAGTCCATCGTTCAACTACACCGAGCGCTGGTACTTCAAGAAGGTGCGTCAGGAGTGGAACGAGGAGACACGCAAAGTTGAGACCCTCGACCCAGAGTATGGTTTCTGGCGCTTGTACAACTACAACGCCTCGGTTTCGGCAAATACTACGCTCTACGGTACCTATACCGCCAAGAAGAAGGAGCGCAAGTTGCAGGCTGTGCGCCACACGCTCACGCCCAACATCGGCTTCAGCTTCGCTCCCGACTTCAGCCGCCAGATGTATGGCTTCTACGAGACGGTGCAGACAGATACTACGGGTAAGTGGAAGGTCTACTCTCCCTTTACCGACAATGCCTATGGCGTGCCTGGTAGCGGCCAGCAGCTATCACTAACGTTTGGTCTTTCGCAGTCTCTCGAGGCCAAGATACGCACACGCGACACCGTAAAAAAGGTGAAGCTTATCGACCAGATATCTATCAATGGCTCGTATAACTTCCTTGCCGACTCCATGCGTTTGTCGTCGTTGCCCATACAGATTCGAACTACGATATACCAGAATATCGCCCTCAACGTGTCGCTTACGCTCGACCCCTATGAGGTGTCACCCCAGGGTGTGCGCTACAATAAGTTGATGTGGAGCCGCGGTAGCATCGGCCGCCTGCAGTCTGCAAACTGGAGCTTCGGCTACACCTTCCGCTCACGCGAGGATAGAAATCAGGTTGCGGGTAACGACATCACCTCGTTCCCTGCCGAGTACTTCAACTCGTGGAGTGACCCCTATGGCCAGCTCAACCCCGCAATGCGAAGGCAGTGGATGGCGGGACAATACTACGACTTCTCGATACCGTGGAACTTCGGCTTCAACTATAGCTTCAACTATAGCGCCCAGCTGACGAATAACGGTACTACGGGATATAAGAAGAATCTGCAACAGACCATCAACTTCAACGCCAGCGTCAAGCTGACGCCCAAAACCATGATTACCGCAACATCGGGTTACGACTTCACGGCGCGTAAGATGTCAATGACCTCTGTATCCATCACGCGCGACCTGCACTGCTGGCAGATGTCGTTCACATGGATACCCTTCGGTAACCATAAGAGCTGGGCATTTAACATCGGTGTCAAGGCAGCATCGTTGGCCGACTTGAAGTACGACAAGAGCTACTCGCAGTACGACTATATGTATTAGTCGGCGCTGCAGAGTTGTCAAGATTATCACACTCTTAAACAGTTGAAATTATGAACTTTACAGGAATTATAGTAGGCCTTGCCACGTTTTTGATAATCGGCGTTTTTCACCCTATCGTCATCAAGGCGGAGTATTACCTCGGCACAAAGTGCTGGTGGATGTTTCTCGTGGCGGGCATCGCATTTTGCGCGTTATCGCTTGTTGTTGAGAACCTTATAGCATCTACAATCCTTGGCGTTACGGCCTTCTCGTCATTCTGGAGCATATTGGAGCTAATCCACCAGAAGCGACGCGTTGATAAGGGTTGGTTCCCCGAAGGCCCAGGCCATAATAAATAATATGTCGGCAAGAGGATAAGAGAATAATAGACCCGCCCAACACATCTCGGTTGGACGGGTCTATTTTTTTTGGGGTGCAGCTTGCTTGAGCAAATTTGCGAATAGAAGGCTGCACAAATGGTTTCTTGTCAGAAGTCGTGAGATGTGGTGCATCACAAAAGAGACCTCTCAAGGATAGTACAAATAGTACAGCCTTGGGAGGTCTACTTTTAGGGATGTGCCGCAGATTGCGGCTTATCACAAGAAACTACTTGCGGAGTTTGGTAATACCATCAATAAAACATAGAGGATGTGTGGGTGCACCTGGAAGCCAGAGGTCGACATGATACTTGTCGAGGAAGCTGCGGTCGACAGCAGGGCTATCGGCATAGAGGCCGCCAGAGATAGCCTCCGAGCCACACACCACGAGGATTTTGGGCTCGGCGATAGAGTTGTAGCAGATGTCGAGTGCCTCGGCCATATTCTCCGAGATGGGACCTGTGAGGACAAGACCATCGGCATGACGAGGTGAGGCGGTGAAGCCTACGCCATAGCGGCCGAAGTCGAAGTTTACATTTCCCGTAGCGTTGAGCTCCATCTCTACTGAGGCGTCACCACCTGCCGACACCTCACGAAGCTGGAGGGTCTGGCCGAAGTATTTAGCGATTTCGGGGCGCACGGCATCCTTCGTGAAGCAGGGCTTTGTCTGTCCCGCCATAACGATGAGGTCCTCACGGCGTGTTGCAGCGAGGCGGTGCTCGTTAGTGAACTTGATGTTCTTGGGCGCGATGCGCTGGCACTCGCCACAGAAGAGACACTTACCCATGTCGAGTGTCAGGGGCGATGTGGTGATGGCACGCGTGGGGCACACTGCTGCGGCGCGCTCGATGTCGCTCTTATCGTCGGTAACGGTGAGCATGGGGAAGCCGCGAAACTCCTCCGTGAGGGTCACCTTATCGAGGTTTGGTATATACTGCTTGCCATGGCTGCGCAGGATTCTAAGTTTTCCGAATAGCATAGCTCTAATTTTTCTAATTCGTAAGACTACTACAAGTCGTGACCGCAGTACGACAAGTTAAAACTCTTGTTGTTGATGGGGAAGTCGGAGATACCCTCAGTACGCACCGCGATGGCGAGGCCGAGCCAGTTGTGGAGGCTGGGGTCCTTAACCTTATACTTCGCGATGTTACCCTCGTTATCGGTGAGTGCCACATGGCATATCTCTCCGCGCCAGCCCTCGACAAGCGAGAAGGACAAAGCATCGGCCTTGAGGGGTGCGTTATAGTCGGGCGCTGCGATATGCTCCGAGGGTTTGTACTCTGCGAGCACGCTCTCGATGTAGTCGGCACTCTGCAACACCTCATCCATGCGCGTTGCGAGGCGTGACATAACATCACCATCGGTACGCATCACGGGCGTGTGGCTAAAGGCACCAGCATAGAAGCCCGAGGGGTGTGTAGCACGAATATCGCGCTTAAGACCACTTGCACGCGCTGCCTGACCCACACCACCGATAGTCGTCATCTCCTTTGTAGAGACCAAACCGCACTGCTCGAAACGCACAAGCAGGGTCTGCGCCTCGAGGATATCCTCGCGCACCTCGTTATAGCGGCGACGCACATCGGCGATATTCTTGCGAATGGTGGCAATCTTCTCCTCCGTAAGTGGGAAGTTTGAGCCACAGGGGCGAATCATGCTCTTACCGAAGCGGTTACCACACCATGCCTGAGTGGTGTTGATGACAACGGTACGCAAAGCCTCGCAAGCAACCTGATAGAGCTGGAAGCCGATGTCGGTAGCCAGAGCACCAGTGTCGGCGAGGTGCATAGCGATACGCTCGAGCTCGATGGCTACAAGGCGCTCACGCTTCAAATCGTCACCAATGTCCGTACCCGCGAGTTTCTCAACAAGCTCGGCATATGCTGTGGCGTGACCTACAGCCGTATCGCCCGCGATAGACTCCGCGATGAGCGTCTGGCGCAAGCGGTTGTCGTTGCGTACCATCTCGCTCTCAACGCCACGGTGCTGATAGCCAAGCGCAATCTCGAGGTGGAGAACCTGCTCACCATCGCAGATGAAGCGGAAGGCACCTGGCTCGATGATACCCGCATGGATGGGACCCACATTAACCTCGTGGAGCTCCTCACCCTCGATAGTATAGAAGGGGTAGCTCTCCATTGTCGACTCCTTATCGCGGCGGTCGAACGAGAAGCGCAGGGGCTTAAGCCATGGGTGGCCATCGAAGGGCACGGCGTAGAGCTCGAAAATCTCGCGCTCGAAGGGGTGGAACTGCTGGTGTACGGCAGTAAGCGATGCGAGACCCTCGGCATAGTAGTCGGGCACGAACGAGGTGATGAGCACCTCGCCAGTCTCGTCATCGAGCAGAATCATGTAGAACTTTAGACCCGCCTCATACTCTGTTGCGAAGTAGTGTGCAACATGGTAGCGGGTATCGGTCATGCGCTCCTTAAGGTCGTTATATAGCGCCTCGTACTCCACAACGGGAATGTCAGCAATAGCTACCGCCGAGGCTGTGTTTGTGGTTCTATAAAACATCTCCATTGTTATCGAGATTTTCGTCTGTTGTTTCTTCAATTACCTGCTCCTCAGAGGCCTCCATCACAGCCTCAACGGGCTCAGCATCCTCTGCAGCATCCTCTGCTACTGCTTCGGGCTCCTCGGCGTTAACCAGCACCTCAACCTCCTCGAGAGTGACCTCTGCCGATACCTCAACGCCATCCGAGATGATGTTCTCGATAGCATCATTGAGGAACTTGGGCTGCCAGAGGCCAAGCACGATGGCGAGGACCAAAGGCAACGATGCGATGTAGGACAAGCGGCGGTTTACAGCCGAGAGGTGCAACTCATCCTGATTTGAGTGGTAGCTAAGGCGCAACGAGCGCGACCAGATTGAGTAGAGCACAACGCACATCAACACAAGCATCAATACCAGCAACCACCACTTCTCAACCGTTACAATCTCCGAGAAGATCATAACCTCCGAGATAAAGAGTGGCGAGGGTGGGAATGCCAAGAGCACGAGCGTGCCCACGATAAAGCCGATAGCACCTACGCGGTTGATATTAATGTAGTTACCAATGCGGTTGATGCTGTAACTATCGTAGACATGGCGCATGATGCCCACATGGTAGAACATCGAGCTCTTGACGAAGGTGTGGCACACGACATGGAACACCGCGGCCCACAATGCTACGCCACCGATACCGAGGCCGATAGCCACGATACCCATATTCTCAACGGTAGAGTACGACAAGAATCGTTTGTAGTTGTTCGCGCGGCGCAGGAACATAGCACCCACGGCCAACGACAGGATACCGATAAGAATCAAGACGTGGCGCGCCCACGCGAATACGTCAGAGTGAGCATAGAGCGTATAGATACGCATGATAGAGACGAAGCCTGCGTTAACGAGCGCCGTAGAGATAAATGCCGAAGCGGGTGCGGGAGCAGCATAGTTAGCATCAACACCCACGGTGTAGAGTGGGAAAATCTCCATCTTACAGCTATAACCCACAACCATGAGTAGGAATGCGACCTTGAGGTATAGAGGGTCACCCGCAACGATAGCCTCCTTCAACGAAGCGTAGTCCAGGGCGCCATGGTTGGCTACGGTAGCCAAGAGCATGATGCCGAGGTATGCCATAGCGATACCCGTAGAGCAGACAAAGACATACTTCCATGTAGCCTCCAACGACTGCTTGAACTCGCGGTGGTAGATAATACCCGCCGAGCAGATTGTAGTAGCCTCGAGGAATACCCATGTCATGGCGATGTTGTCCGAGTAGTAGACACATGTGATAGCCACGGCAAGGAGCATAAGGAGTGTGTAGTATGTCTTGTATGAGCGCGTAGAGACATTCTCCGCCTTGAGGTATGACGATGAGTGGAGGAGCGAGAAGCCCAGCACCACGGTCATAAGGGTGTGGAAGAGCAACGCCATGTTGTCGGCACGGAAGATGTGCAACAATACATCATCTACCCTACCCAACGCAAAGACCAAGGCTATGCCCGCAACCTGCACGAGGAAGAAGAGCGTAGCGATGATGTTTGTCATACGCTCGGTGCGCACCACAAGGGGCAGCACCGCCAAAATAACCGATATTATTAGATATGTAAGCATGGGCGTTAGTCTTTAATAGAGGTTAGTGCATCGCTCTCATCCGTATTCATATCGTTATCCATACGCTGCAAGAACATGCCGAGCACGAGGATTGAAATCAGGATATCGAGCATAATAGCGAGGTTGATAAGCATGGGCAACTCCACACCGATAGCCATCGAGAACAAAAAGACACCATTCTCAATAACGAGGAAGCCGACCAAGTGGGCAAAGACACGCTTACGCATCACAATGAGGATAAGGCCCGAGAGCAACGCATAGAGAGCCACACCAAACGAGATGGTGTCGGAGCCGCTGTTATGCATGTAGTAGGTGATGGTGCAGCTTGCCACAAGCGCCACGATAGACATCATCAACGAGCCAAACTGCGTCGACGAGCTTGTGATGCGGTTAATCTTCGTCTTGCGGATGACGTGCAAGAGGATGATGGGGATGATGACGGCCTTGAATACCAAGGTCTCTACAACGATGAAACCCATCTCCACGGGGTGAAAGGCGTGCATACGCGCCATGGCGATACCGAAGAGCAGAAGGCCCTGCAATGCGAGTATCATGGTGTGCGAACGAAATCTATCGGCCATCGAGAGATAGATGAGCGACAGAACGTATAATATAATGAGTGATAGTATCATAGCTTACTATATGTTAATATCCTGAATGAGGAGGAATCCGACAAGGAGCACCAATGCCGAGAGTGCCGAGATTGTGAGGATGTAGGTGGTATTGCGTGAGAGCTTGTTACGCGCGCGCAACGACTCCACAACGCCCACCGACAGACCCGCACCGAGAATTGCCAAAGGCGCAGCAAACTCCCAGTGGAAGCAGAAGACCGCCGACACGGCATTGGCAGCGATAACGGCAAAGATAGAGTTCTTGAGCCAGCCCGCAATCTGAATCATCGCGAGGTCTACACCCGAGTAGTCGAGGCACATAACCTCGTGAATCATCGTAAGCTCGAGGTGCGTTTTTGGGTCATCCACAGGCACACGGCCACCCTCGATAAACATAATCATCACGAAGATGTAGGCCACGAGCAGCAAGACCACCGTAAAGTTAACATCCACAACCTGACCCTGCGAGAATATCTCGGCAAACGACGAGTCGCCACAGAAGAGCGCCAAAGTAGCGAGACCCATCATCAGCGCGGGCTCTACCAAAGCGCCATACAACGCCTCACGCGCAGCACCCATACCCTCGAACGAGCTACCTGTATCCATCGCCGCGAGGATAAGCGCAAAGCGCGAGAATGCCAACAAATATGCTACAAGGATGATATCGCCATGGAACGAGAACAGAGGCTCGAGGTTGGCGATGGGGATGAACAAGAAGGCCATAAGCGCAGCACCGAGGTAGACACATGGTGCGATGCGGAAGAGGATGGTTGTTGTCGTTGAGTAGACAGCACCCTTACGCAATAGAAGGCGCACGTTGTAGATGTGCTGCATGAAGCGTGTACCACGACGACCAGCAAGCACGGCGCGCGTGCGGTTGATAACACCCGTAATAGAGAGTGCTACGACAACCATCAACAATGTATTTAGTAGTTTAATCAACATAGCAATCAGTATTTTGGGTTAGAGGACTCCGCAAAGTGTCAAGATGAGTACTACAACGAAGAACAAGAGGGCAAATGTAATGTAGTTGTTTACCTTACCAGTACGCAAGCGCATTACATACTCGTTGATGCGGTGCATCATCTGCACCCACCAGCGACCCAGCAACGAGTCGACCTTATCCTTGTGACGGATGCGATAGCGGTGTGGCAATGGGAATATCTCGTCCTTATCCACCGCACGACCATCCACCGTATTCTTCATCAATGGCTTACCGATGTTCTCCAAGCCCTCGGAGAATGACTCACCTGTGTACTGCATGCGGGTATTAACAGCCGTGAAGCCGCAACCCCATGTAGGACCCTCGGTGATAACGCGGTTGCGCTGTGCGCTGCGCTTCAACAAATAGAGCAACACAACAACAACGATGAAGGCAATGGCTACATAGCTCAACGCCGAGAGCGTAGGAGCAAAGTGCTCAACAGCAATGGTATTAACGCTGTTTGTAACCTCCTCAGCAACATGCGCGATAGGACGAATTACATACTGGGGAGCGATACCGATGATAAGGATGAATGCCGCGGGGATGCAGGTAGCAACGATACGCTGGTTGTCAACCTCGGTGCACTCTGCAACATGGTGCGAGCGGGGTGAGCCGAGGAATACCACGCTATAGAGCTTGGTGAAGGCAAGCACCACGATACCGCCGATAAGCGAGAGCACGATGATGCCCGTAACCGAGTAGAGCACCTCATAGCCGCTGCTCACGCCGTTGAACATACCTATATAAATAAGCAACTCCGACACGAAGCCATTAAGCGGTGGCAATGCACAGATGGCCACCGTAGCGAAGAGCATCATAATGGCAGTGATAGGCATATACTTCGCCAGGCCACCCATCTCGTTCATCGCCGTAGTGTGCATCTTCGAGTAGATGTTACCCGCGCTGAAGAAGAGCATAGTCTTGAAGAGCGAGTGGTTTACCATGTGCAACAACGCGCCACACATACCGCACATACCCACAAGAGGGCTACCCGCTGCGTGACCAACCGCCGCAATACCCAAACCGATGAGGATGACACCCACATTCTCGATACTTGAGTATGCCAACAAGCGCTTGATATCGTTCTGCATAGCGGCGAAGATAACACCCCAAAGGCCTGTCACAGCGCCCGAAACCAAGACGATAAGACCGATGGTAAAGAGCATATCGCCCTCGAGATTCTCCACCTGCATGATGCGGATGATGCCGTAGACACCCGTCTTAATCATCACACCCGACATGATAGCCGAAACATGTGATGGTGCTGCGGGGTGCGCCTCGGGCAACCAGATGTGCATGGGGAACAAACCCGCCTTCATGCCAAAGCCGATGAACAGCGTAACGAAGAGTGGCAACAACTTGGCATTCTCGTAGTAAGCGTTGATAGCCGAGAAGTTTGCGCTACCCGTAACATTAAAGAGCATGACGAAGCCCACGACCAGGAACAAGAAGCCGATGTGCATCATTACTAAGTAGTTAAGTGCCGCACGGCGTACCTCCTGACGCTCTGCCTCAAACAGGATGAGCATGAACGATGCGATGGTCATAAGCTCCCACGCAAAGAGGAATGAGAAGCCACCACTCGACATCACCACGAGCATCATCGACACCACCAGCGTAACGAGAGCCGTGTAGTGCATCGAGATGTGTGCCTCCGAGAAACGCTTGAGGTATCCCTCGACATAGCCTCGCGAGTAGAGCACCGTAGCTACGGATGCCACCGAGATAATGATGAGCATGAGTGCCGAGAGCTTATCGACCGCGAGGGACTCCTCGCCAAAGAATGGGGTCGTAAACTTCACGAGCTCGACAGTCTCGCCCATGAACGCCATAACAGCTACGGCTATGGCAGCAAGTGCAACAAGCGACACCACACCCGTTGCCGCCCACACCTTATACCGCTGTGGTACAAGGAAGATGACAAGGGCGACGAATATCGCCGCAAGAAGTGAGTACAAATACATAATAATATTTTTGTATTGGGTTACAGCTTATTAATTGTTGCAACAACTGTGGTTGCAACAACGGCAGCAGTCTCGGTACGAAGGCGTTCGCGACCGAGAGAGATTGCCTTAAATCCATTTTGAAGCGCAAAGTTAATCTCTTCTTTTGAAAAATCACCCTCCGGACCGATTAAAATTAGTGTATTAGCACCTTTTTTTACCAAATTTCCAAGATATGGGCGCTCACCAAACGAACTATCGCAGTGTGCGATGTACTTTTCGCCCTCGAAATCCATCGCGATAACATCGCGCACCGAGGTCAAATCGTGCAACACAGGGTGGTATGCTTTGAGCGATTGCTTGACTGCAGCGGTGATAACTTTCTCCTCGCGCTCGAGTTTTATCTGCCTACGCTCGCTGTGGTCACACTCCAGAGGATAGACCTCCGAGATGCCAATTTCTGTTGCTTTTTCCAAAAACCACTCGAAACGGTCAATATTTTTTGTGGGCGCCACACACATGGTCAAACCATAGCTCATACGCTCATACTCGGGCGTAGTCTCCACAACCTCAACTTCGCAACGTTTCACATTGTCACTGACCACTTTACAGCGATACATATTACCTTTTCCGTCGGTCAAATGGAGCTCATCACCGACAGTCATTCTCAGCACTCTAACACAGTGTTTTGACTCCTCCTCGGGCAGTGTGTAACGGGGAAGAGAAATTTCAGGGGCATAAAATAGTTGCATTGGTCAATAATTTTTTTAACTTTGCAAAGTTAATTAAAGTTAATTAAAATCTATCATAGATGAAACGTATTTTGTTATTATCGTCACTATTGTGTGTTATGACACTGAATTACTCATGCACCGACAAGGTCGCAAACGACACTACTAACCCCCTCTTGGAGGAGTGGACAACAGAGTTTGGCGTACCACCTTTCGACAAGATTAAGGCCGAGCACTTCGCTCCCGCATTCGAAGTTGCTATCGCCGAGCACAAGGCCGAGATTGAGGCCATCGTGGCTGACGAGGCAGAGCCCACATTCGAGAACACCATCGTTGCTTTGGACAACGCTGGCATCAAGCTCTCGGAGGTAGGTCTTATCTTCGGCATGCTCTCATCTTCGGACCTCACACCCGAGATGGATGCTGTGCAGAACCAGATGACTCCCATCCTTGAGGAGCACTCAAGCACCATCATGCTCAACGACGCCCTCTTCGAGCGCGTGAAGGTTGTCTACGACAAGCGCCAGACACTTGGCTTGGATGATGTGCAGATGCGCCTTACAGAGAAGACCTACAACGACTTCGTTCGTTCGGGCGCCTTGCTCAAGGGCGAGGCCAAGGAGCGTCTCAAGCAGCTCAACGCCGAGCTCGCTATGCTCTCTGTAGACTTCAACAAGAACCTCCTCACCGAGAATGGTGCATTCACACTCCACCTCGAGGCAAATCAGGTTGCGGAGCTTCCCGAGGGTGTTAAGGCACAGGCTCGCGAGGCTGCGGAGGCTGCAGGTCAGATGGGTTACGTCTTTACTCTCGACAAGCCCAGCATGCTCCCCTTCCTCACCTACTCTTCAAACCGCGACTTGCGCCGTGAGCTCTACAACGGCTACCTCATGCGTGGTAACAACGACAACGCCAACGACAACAAGGAGATTGTCGAGAAGATGACAATGCTCCGCATCGAGAAGGCTCACTTACTCGGCTACGACTCATACTCTGCATATGTAACTGCTGACCAGATGGCAGGCACTCCCAAGGCTGCATACAACCTCTTGGAGGAGATCTTCTTCCCCGCAGTGGAGTCTGCAAAGCTCGAGTTGGAGGAGATGAACAAGATGTTCCAGCAGGACCACCCAGGCGAGACTTTCGAGATGTCCGACTGGTGGTACTACGCCGAGAAGGTGCGCAAGAGCAAGTATCAGCTCGACGAGGAGGCTGTACGCCAGTACCTCTCACTCGACAACGTACGCGAGGGTATGTTCTACCTTGCTAACCGCCTCTACGGCATCACTTTCCGCCCCATCACTGCTCCTCGCTACCACAAGGAGTGCACCGTTTATCAGGTTCTCGACCACGACCAGACTCACCTCGGCGTGCTCTACATCGACCCATATCCACGCAAGGAGAAGAGCGGTGGCGCATGGTGTGGCAACTTTGTTGAGCAGCGCTACATCGACGGCGAGCGCAAGGCTCCCGTTGTAGGCATCGTCTGCAACTTCACACCTCCCACAGGCAAGACTCCTTCACTCCTCACATTCGACGAGGCAGAGACCATGTTCCACGAGTTTGGTCACGCTTTGCACTGCCTCTTTGCCGATGTACGCTACCGCGGTCTTTCGGAGGTTGAGGGCGACTTCGTAGAGCTCCCATCGCAGATTATGGAGAACTGGGCATTCCACCCCGAGATTCTCAAGGTCTACGCTACACACTACCGCACAGGTGAGGTTATCCCCGACGCACTCATCGAGAAGATTCAGCGTGCTTCGCTCTTCAACCAGGGCTTCACAACAACCGAGCTCGCAGCTGCAGCACTCATCGACTTGGACATCCACACTTTGGAGCAGCCCACCGACATCGATGTTAACGCATTCGAGAGCTACAACCTCTCTAAGCGCGGCCTTATCGAGCAGATTGCACCCCGCTACCGCTACACATACTTCGCCCACATCTTTGCAGGTGGTTACTCTTCAGGTTACTACTTCTACCTCTGGGCTGAGGTATTGGACAAGGATGCCTTCGAGGCCTTCAAGTCGAGCAGCGACATCTGCGACAAGGACCTCGCACACAGCTTCCGTTACGACCTCCTTGCACAGGGTGGTCAGCGTCCAGGCATGGAGATGTATCGCAAGTTCCGCGGTGCAGACCCCGACAAGACTCCTATGCTCCGTGCTCGCGGCCTCATGAAGCCCGAGATCGTGGAGGAGGAGATTGACGAGAACGTGGTAAAGGCAGAGCCCGAGGTTGAGGTCGAGACTCTCAAGAGCAACCTCCGCATCGAGCCAGGCAAGGCTCCCAAGGCTACAGCACCCTTGAAGCCCTCAATCAAGAAGTAGGCAACCGACAAATTTTACTAACTAAATACATTTTATGATTACTACATCAATTATTATGTCAGCAATGACTGCAATGGCGACTTGTGGCGCTCAGCCACTTGTTGAGATGCCCGAGTCACTCAAGGGTAATCCATTGGTTGAGGAGTGGAACACCCCTTACCAGACACCTCCCTTCTCTGAAATCGAGTATGCACACTACGAGCCCGCTATCGACTACGCTATCGAGCTTAACCGTGCCGAGATCGAGGCTATCATCAACAACCCCGAGGCTCCTACCTTCGAGAACACCATCGTGGCTATGAACAACTCTGGCGAGTTGCTCGGCCGCATCTCTGGCGTCTTCTTCGTACTCAACAACTGCGTTACATCTCCCGAGATGCAGCAGATTGCCTTGAACATCACTCCCAAGCTCACAGAGCTCGGCAACGACATCTCGCTCAACCCCGCACTCTTCGAGCGCGTGAAGGTTGTCTACGACCAGCGCAAGAAGCTCAAGCTCGACCAGGAGGATATGACTCTCCTTGAGGATACCTACAAGAGCTTCTCTCGCTCGGGTGCTTTGCTCGAGGGCAAGGACAAGGAGCTCTATCGTGAGTACTCTTCAGAGCTCTCACAGCTCACACTCCAGTTTGGTCAGAACGCCTTGGGCGCTACCAACGCCTTCTCTTACAACATCACTGATGAGGCCAAGGTTGCAGAGTTGCCCGGTTTCGTTAAGGAGGGTTTGGCTGCTGAGGCTGCATCACGCGGCGAGAAGGGCTGGACAGTGACTTTGGATGCTCCAAGCTACGGTCCCTTCATGACCTACTCTACACAGCGTGACATCAAGGAGGCTCTCTACCGCGCTTACAACACTCGCGGCATCGGTGGCAAGTTCGACAACACCGATAACATCCGTCGCATCGCAGAGCTCCGCCTCAAGATTGCTAACTTGCTCGGCTACAAGTGCTACTCGGACTACGTCTTGGAGGACCGCATGGCAGAGAGCACAAAGACCGTTAACAAGTTCCTCGCACAGCTCAACAAGGCTACTTTGAGCTACGCAAAGAAGGATGTTGCCGACATCAAAGCATACGCAAAGAGTCTCGGCTTCGAGGGCGAGCTTATGCCTTGGGACTTCAGCTACTACAACGAGAAGTACAAGGAGGCTATGTACTCTATCAACGACGAGCAGATTAAGCCCTA